>CAISYO010000211.1 GCA_903889745.1 uncultured Bacteroidota bacterium
AATCGCATTTCTTTTAGTTTAAATGTAACACAACGTATCATTATTTTTGGTAATGATATCGAAATAAATTATTTAAACTAAAACAGGTGGTCCTCTTAGATAAAACGAATTTCCATCAGCAGTAATAAAAGTTTCAGTGCTGTTGAATTGGTACGGAATTTCGTAAAACGAAGGAATAAAGTCAAAGTGTAAAACCTCTGGTGAAAGGAAAGCCGCAAATTTGAAATCACAAACCGGACAATCTTCACTTTCGGTAACCTTTTTTTCAGAAGATTTAAAAGTCAAATGATGTGTGTCATCACAGCATTCTGTTTTAAGGTGGTGTTCGTGCGAAAAAGCATGCACTGATTGATAGCATACCGCAAATAAAACGGCAAGCATCAAGCTAATGTTTATATATAATAATTTCTTTTTCACAAGTGCAAAGATACTGCTTTTAGAGTAAAGTAAAAATTCAAACCACGAATTAACGATTTTTTTAGTTTTGATAGACTTAATTCTGTAGTTCGTGGTTATTCTGAATTACATTTTGTCATTTCGACCAAAGGGAGAAATCACATAAAGTGATCAATTAATGTGATTTCTCCTAAGTCGAAATGACAAATTAGAAAACTAAACTAGATTATTCGCAACCAAGTATTCTGCAATTTGAATCGTATTCGTAGCCGCTCCTTTTCTTAAATTGTCGGAAACAATCCACATATTAATGGTGTTGGGTTGGCTTTCATCTCTTCGGATTCTTCCCACAAACACATCATCTTTTCCTTGCGCATAAATAGGCATAGGATAGGTATACGTATCTAAATTATCTTGAACTGTTACGCCCGATGTGTTGTGTAAAATTTGACGTACTTCGTTCACATCAAATTCGTTTTCAAATTCAATATTTACGGCTTCACTATGTCCGCCAACTACCGGAATTCTAATAGCGGTCGCTGTAACGGCTATGGTTTTATCGTTTAATATTTTTTGCGTTTCGCGAACTAATTTCATTTCTTCTTTAGTGTAACCGTTCTCTTCAAAACTATCGCATTGTGGAATAGCATTTCGGTGAATAGGATATTTATAGGCCATATCGCCTTGAATTCCTGCATATTCATTTTCCAATTGTTGTACTGCTTTTACGCCTGTTCCTGTTATAGATTGATAGGTAGAAACTACAATACGTTTAATTTCATATTTAGCATGCAAAGGCGCCAAAGCCATTACCATTTGAATCGTAGAACAGTTTGGATTGGCAATAATTTTATCGTCTTTGGTTAAAACCGAAGCATTAATTTCTGGAACTATCAGTTTTTTAGTTTCGTCCATTCGCCATGCCGAAGAATTGTCAATTACGGTAGTTCCGGCTGCAGCAAATTTTGGCGCCCATTCTAATGAGGTTTCGCCACCAGCAGAAAACAAAGCAATTTCTGGTTTAAGATCTACAGCAGTTTGTAAACCCACTACTTTATAACTTTTCCCTTTCCATTCGATTTCTTTTCCAACTGATTTTTCTGAAGCAACTGGAATTAATTCGGTTACTGGAAAATTTCGTTCTGCTAATACCTGAAGCATTATTTCGCCTACCATTCCGGTAGCGCCAACTACGGCTACTTTCATTTTTCTGAGATTTAGTTTCACAAAAGTAGAGAATAATCAAATTACTTTACAAACAGGAATGCTATTTTTCAAAAAAGTTACTGATATATTTGAATGAAGGTCAAATTATGATCTAAAATTTAATCACTTTCAACTTTAAGATTTAAAACGTAAATTTGCAACCGAATTTTTGTTTCAAGTGTAAGGTTTCAAGTTTCTAGTGATTTTTACTTTTAACCTGGAACCTGGAACCTGAAACCTGAAACTTTTTTAAAACGAATGAAATATTTCCACGAAAAAATCGAAGCCAAATGGCAACAATATTGGGCAAAAAACCAAACTTTTGCTGCGTCTAATCAATCGGAAAAACCTAAATACTATGTATTGGATATGTTTCCTTATCCTTCTGGAGCTGGTTTGCACGTGGGGCATCCGTTAGGTTATATCGCTTCAGATATTGTTGCACGTTATAAAAGACATCAAGGATTTAATGTATTGCATCCGCAAGGGTACGATTCATTTGG
>CAISYO010000212.1 GCA_903889745.1 uncultured Bacteroidota bacterium
AAAATGGCATCAGCGTCTTTTTTAACCTCGTCTAGCCAAGCTACAAATTTTTGTTCTCTAGGAAAACTCATTTCTGAAGTTGGCGCACCAAAATGTTGGTCGGAAGCAAAATATATTTTTGAATTTTGAGTCAAAATGGTATTTTATAAATTTTTTACAAAAATACACAAATTATATTATGCAAAAATGAACACTTTATCGAATATTTTATATATTTTATCGATAGATGTTTTACAAATAAGATAAATTGTTAACTTTGAATATTAATCAACTCTTAAATTTATATTAAAATAATGAAAAAACTATTTCTTTTTTTCATGTCGCTTTTTACTTTTTTTGCCTTTGGACAATTATCTGAGGGTTTTGAAGGCGCGACATTTCCTCCGCAAAATTGGTCTATTTTAAATAATGGAATTGGTCTAACAAGAAGTTGGACAACAACTTCTGCCACTGGTTTAGGGTGGGTTTATGCAGGCGGAAAAGCTGCAATTATTAATAAAGAAGATGTTTCCTCTGGTATTGCGGAAGACTGGATGGTTACTCCTCTAGTCAATGTTCCTGTTAATGGTCAACTTCGTTTTTTTGCAAGATCTATTGCAAACGGTGAACAAGGTAGCGTTTATAAAGTAAAAATTTCAACTACCTCTCAAACTGATCAAGCATCATTCGTTGATATTGTCACTCCACCGTATACAGAGTTAGATATCATAAATGCGCCATTTGAACAAAAAATAATTCCTTTGACGGCATATGTTGGTCAAAGTGTTTACATAGCATTTGTTATGGAAAATGATAATGGAGATGCTTGGATTATAGATAATGTAAATGTAGATCAGGAATGTTTTGATATAACTACACAAACTGTAACAGCTATTTCGGATACTTCTGTTAATTTAGGTTGGGATAATCCTGGAGGTGCTACTCAATGGGAAGTTGAATACGGCCCAGCAGGTTTTACTCAAGGGACGGGAACTCTTTTGACAGGAATTACAACAAATCCATACTCGCTTACTGGTTTAACAGCCTCTACTTCTTATGATTTTTATGTGAGAGCTGTTTGTGGTTTAGATAACAATAGTGCTTGGATTGGGCCATCTAATTTTACAACTACTCTATGTCCTTTGAGTGATAGATGTGATTTTACATTTATTTTAAGAGATAGTTGGGGTGATGGTTGGAATGGAGCTACTATGCAAATTAGGCAGGCAGGTGTCGTTGTTGCTACAGTAGGGCCTACTTTCACTGGCGGAACTGGACCTGTTAATATTACGGTTCCATTGTGTAATAATCAACCGTATGAATTGTTTTGGAGTAATGGTGGTGGATTTCCAGGAGAGGTGCGAGTTGAAATAGTAGATCCATTAGTAGGGAGCGTATATAATATGACAACTTCTAGTCCTGGCCTTGTTAATACTGTGCTTTTTGCTTCTACTGCATTTTGTACACCTCCAACATGTCCAAGACCAATAGATGTAACATTATCTGCAATTGGACAAACTCAAGCTAATGTAAGTTGGACTGAAATAGGTTCAGCTACTCAATGGGAGGTTTTGGTGTTGCCAGCATCAAGTCCTGCTCCTACAGCGTTAACTCCAGGCTGGCAGTCAACATCTACAATACCTTATGTGTATACTGGTTTAACTCCAGGGACACAATACAAAGCTTATGTTAGGTCAATTTGTAATCCAGGAGTTGATGAAAGTGTAGCTTCTAATGGAACAATTTTTGCTACACAAATAGCAAATGATGAATGTGCAGCAGCAATAAATGTTCCTGTGAATACTGGAACTGCTTGTATAAATTCTGTTAATGGAACTGTATTAGGTGCTACTGCTTCAGCAGATCCTAATGGATGTGCTGGAACAGATGATGATGACGTTTGGTTTCAATTTACGGCAACTGAAGGTACTCATAATATAACACTTGTAAACGTTGAAGGAAGTACAACGAATTTGTATCATGTTGTATATTCTGGTTCATGTGGGGCGTTAACACAATTGTACTGTAGTGATGATAATAGTAGTATAGCTACAAATTTAACTCCAGGTCAAACCTATTATATTAGAGTGTATACTTTTACAGGAACTGCTGGTCAAAATACTACTTTCACTATGTGTGTTGGTACTCCAGTAGATTGTTCTGACGCATCTGCATTTTGTGGAGAAACTGGTTTAGTTTACACCAACTCAGTGGGTGTTCCAAGTTATGGTTCAATAGATTGTTTATTTACTTCACCAAATCCATCATGGTATTTCATGCAAGTAAGTCAGACAGGAAATTTAACTTTTCAAATTTCTCAAACAAATAATACAACAGGAGGTGGAATTGATGTTGACTACATTATATGGGGACCATTTACACCAGCAGAGTTTGCAACTTCGTGTAATGATTTATATGATTTCCCTGTCGGCAATACAACGATTCCAAATAATGTTGTGTCATGTAGTTATTCAGCGGCTGCGATTGAAAATTTCACAATTAATAATGCGCAACTTAATGATATTTACGTTGTATTGATTACTAACTTTAGTAACCAACCTGGGACTGTAACATTTACACAAACCAATTTAAATGGTACTGGGGCTGGAGCAACAAATTGTGATATTGTTTGTACTAATAACATAGGTACAAATCAAGTACTTTGTGCTGATTCTTATCAAATTGTTTCTACAAATACAACTGCTGATGCTTATCAGTGGTTTTTAAATGGTGTTTTAATTCCAGGAGAGACTGCTAGTACATTAACTGTTTATCAATCGGGAATTTATAAATGTAGAATTACTTGTGGAATTAATACTGTTGAGGACGAGATTACAGTAACACTTAATGATACAATTGTGCCAACTTTTTCTACTCCTGGTGCAATCTGTTTAGGTGCTGCAAATATACCATTGAGTACTACATCATTAAATGGAGTTACAGGACAATGGACTTTAGCTGGAAATCCAGTTACGCAAATTAGTACCGCTACTGCAGGAACATTTTTATATGTGTTTACTCCTACAGTTGCTACTTTCCCATGTTCACCAACTTTCGAAATGAATGTTGAAATAATAGCGACATGTACTTTTAATTCATTTGCAACAGCAGTATGGGTTGAAAACTGTACAAACACGGCTACCGATGGAGCTTTCTATAATGTAACGGGTGTAGGTACAGATTTAATAGGTGCTAGTGGAAATATATTTCCAGATAGTAATTTAGGAACATATGTTCAAAACTCAGGGAATCTTATCCTTAGAGGTGCTGAATTAAAATCTTTTAAAACACCTACTTCAAATGTTTGTAGTGCTAGATTAAATTATAGAATTTATCAAGCAAGTGCTGCTCCAGGTCCTTTTACAATTTTAAATTTACCATTTTTTGATGATTGTGTTGCAGGAAATTTTGCTTCAGGAGGTACTTGTAATATAGGAGATCAGAAATGGAAAGAAGTATTAGGTGATTCAGAATCGCCAATAGACTTAACTTTATTTGCTCCAGGAAATTATGTAGTTGAATTATATTTTGATTTAACTGGAGATAATAATAGTACTACAGATTGTGATGATACAATTTTAGTCAATAATGGTGGTGTAAATTATATTGCGAATTTTACAATTCAAGCATCGCCAATTTTTACGTCTACAAATGAACAATGTGGAAGTTCTAATGCAACTATTACAGCTTCAGGATTTATTCCAGGGACAACTTATTCAGTTTCTTATACTGATGACTTAGTAGTTGTTGGTCCAACAAATTATATTGCTAATTCAAATGGTCAAATCATTTTATCAGGTTTAAATACTGGAACGTATGCTAATTTCAGCTTCCTAATTAATGGTTGTACTATTTTAGTTCCAACTCCAGTTGTCATTACAAATTTCTCTCCTTCAATTACTCAAGTTACTTCAAATACTGAAATTTGTGTTGGAGCGAATGCTGTATTTACAATTCAAGGTTCTCCAAATTTTAATGTAAGTTATACAATTAATGGAGGAGTTCCTCAATCAACTACTTTAAATGCAAGTGGTTTGGCTACAGTTACAATTAATACTCCACCAGCAGGTAACGTTATATTACAATTAATTAATATTTTTAATACTTCATGTTCAATACCTTTTAATAATTCATCACCTGTTTTAGTAAATGCTTTACCAACAGCTACTTTATCAGTTGTAGATAGCAATATATGTATTGGAGTTGGTAATGCTGATTTTGTAATTTCCGGAACACCTAATGCAACAGTTTCATATACTATTAATGGTGGGGCTACTCAAACAGCTACTATTGATGCTACGGGTTCAGTTACGGTTTCTGTTGCTTTACCAACGGCAGATGTTACTCTAGAATTAACTGGTGTTACTTTAGGTATTTGTAGTAATGTTACTCCAGGTCAAACTAGTACAATAGTTGTTACTTCTATTCCGGTTCCAGTTATAAATGTAACTCAAACCCCAGTTTGTGCAAATCAAACCGCTTCGTTCACAGTTACATCGCCTATTAATACTCAGTTGAATTCTCCTGGAAATTTATTTATTTCTGAGATAACAGATCATACTTCTGGGTCTTTAACTTATGTAGAAATTTATAATGGCACTGGAAGTGCAGTAGATTTAGCAAATTATAAATTAAAAGTTTATACAAATGCAACAGGTACTCCTACTTGTAATTTAGCCTTAAGTGGTATTCTTGCAAATGATGATGTAGTTGTTGTTAAAATAGGTAATAGTGCTAATCAAGGAGGTATTGTTCCTGATTTAACTTTTACTACTTGTGCAGTAGGAGTTAATAATAATGATAATATTGTTTTAACTACAAGTACTGATGTGGAATTAGATAATTGGGGTGTAAACCAAGTAGTATTTACTCCTGGAGGAGGTATTGGTTATAATTACAGAAGAATTTCAACAGCGGTATTACCATCAATGACTTGGGATCCGGCTGATTGGGATGTTATTGATTGGACGAATACATCACCAAATCTTCCAGATTATTCTGATGTTGGTTATTATAGTCTTTATGTAACTAATTTTGAGTATACTTTAAGTGATGGAGTAACTTCTACAACACAAACTAGTACTAATTTTACAGGTGTTGTACCTGGTACGTATACTTTAGTTGCAACCGATTTAGTTACTGGATGTAATTCTAATCCGTTAACATTTACAATAGATCCTTTAGTATATGCAGATCCAGTAACAACAATTTTATATACAACTCCAGTTTGTATTTCTAGCGTAACTAATCCTGTACCTAATACGACAGCAGTTGGTTTTGCATCAGGTGGTATTTATGGTTCAACCGCGGGATTGGCTATCAATGCATCAACAGGTGTTATTGATTTAACAAATAGTATTGCGGGTACTTATGTAGTTACATATTCTGTAACAATTGATGCTACAAATTGTTTAAATGCAGGAAGTAGCCAAACGACAATTGTTATTACACCAAATAACCCTTCAACTTTTACAAATATAACTGGTGTTTGTGAGGGAACTACGGCTTCTTTACCAACTACTTCAATAGAAGGTTATTCCGGAACGTGGTTACCAGCAGCTATTAATACATCAATTATTGGTACTACAACTTACACATTTACACCAAATGCTGGTCAGTGTGCAGCTGTTGGAACAATTCAAGTAACTATTGATGATCGTTCTCTTCCAACCTTTACACAAATTGATGATTTATGTCTAGGTGCTAGCATTCAATTGCCTTTAACTTCTAATGAAGGAGTTACTGGAACTTGGAACCCTGCTACAGTTAATACATCTCAAGTTGGAATTATTACTTATACTTTTACACCAGATGTAAGTTTCTGTGCGGATGTTACAACAATGGATGTACATGTAATCAGCTGTGATATCCCAAAAGGAGTTTCGCCTAATGGTGACGGATTGAATGACAAATGGGATTTAAGTGGATATAATGTTAAAAAAGTAGAAATTTTTAACCGATATGGTACAAAAGTTTATTCAAAATCAAATTATGTTGATGAATGGCATGGACAATCAGATAATAGTAATGAACTTCCAGATGGAACTTATTATTATGTAGTAGAATTTAACGATAGTCCAGTCAAAACTGGATGGGTTTACATTAACAGAGAACAATAATAATATGATAAGCATCATTTACAAAAAATGCAAACAATGAAAAAACTATATTTAGTAGCTTTAGTTGTATTTTCCATCACAATGGATTTACAAGCCCAGCAAGATCCGCATTATACACAATACATGTATAATATGAACGTTATCAACCCGGCATATGCTGGTAGTAAGGAGAATTTATCCATTGGGATGTTATACCGCAAGCAGTGGGTTGAGATCGAGGATGCGCCAACAACGGCTACTTTTTCTGGACACGCTCCAGTGGGTAAGAATGTAGGATTAGGATTATCGGTTATTTCTGATAAGATTGGTCCAGTTGAGGAGAATAACATTTATGGAGATTTTTCCTATACGTTACAATTAGGAGGAGAGCATAAATTAGCTTTTGGATTAAAAGCGGGATTAACGTTGCATCAAGTAGATTTGTTTAGCGATATTAATCACACCTTGCCTGATCAGAACGACCCTGCATTTGCAGAAAACACGAGTAATAGTTATTTTAATTTAGGAAGTGGTTTATTCTATTATACTAATAAGTATTATTTAGCTTTATCGGTTCCAAATATGATGAAGTCAAAACATTTGGATTACAACGGACGTAAGTTTGGTTCAGAGGTTTCTCATTATTTTTTAACAGGGGGCTATGTTTTTGATGTTTCTGAAAACATTAAATTCAAACCTTTTTTCATGATGAAATCGGCATTTAATGTACCTACTTCGATAGATTTATCGACAAATTTCTTGTTTAATCAGAAATTTGAAGCGGGTATTACTTACCGATTAGAAGACAGTTTTGGTGCTATGATTAATTATGCCATTTCACCTAATGTAAAATTAGGTTATGCGTATGATCACATTGTTTCGGATTTAAATGTCACTAAACCATCCTCTCACGAGATTGTATTGTTGTTTGATTTGAATTTCCCGAGAAAAGTATCCAGTTCACCACGATTTTTTTAACCTAAAAGCGAAAACGACATGAGAAAAATATATTTAACATTGAGTTTTGTGATGGCAAGTGGTTTACTTAGTGCGCAAAACAAAGACACAAAAGTTGCAGATAAACTATTTGATCGCTACGAGTATGTAGATGCTGCAAACGAATATTTAAAACTAACCCAAAACGGCAAAGGCGACACTTATGTGTTCAAACAACTAGCCGATAGCTACTATTCGATATTTAACACTAAAGAGGCAGTTAAATGGTATGCAAAAGCAGTAGCACAAAAACAAGATGCAGAGACGTATTATAAATATGCTCAAATGCTAAAATCGGAAGGCAATTATGCAGAATCAGACAAACAAATGAAACAGTTTGCAAGTATGGTTCCAAATGATCAACGTGCCAAAGCTTTTACCAGTAATCCTAATTATTTACCTACACTAAAAGGACAAACTAAGTTGTTTGATGTAAGTAAATCAGATATTAGTAGTGATAAGACCGATTTTGGTGCCGTACTTACAAATGATAATTCGGTTTATTTCTCAAGTGCTAGAAACACTTCAAGAAGAAATAGCAACTGGAACGAAGAGCCTTATTTAGATTTGTATAAAGCAACATATAATTCCAATGGTACCATTAGCGAAGCGGTTGCTGTTTCTAATCTAAACACCAAATGGCACGACGGACCAGCGAGTGTTTCAGCCGATGGAAAAACGATGTATTATGGAAGCGAAAGTTTCAATGAAAAAGAATACACGAAAGACAAAGCTAAGAAATCAAAATTCGGAAAGATTTACCTGTATAAAGCGACTTTCGAAGGGGGTCAATGGACCAATAGCAAACCTTTGCCATTTAACAATGCGGCATACGATGTAAGAAATCCAAGTCTAAGCAAAGACGGAAAAACCTTGTATTTTTCATCAAACATGCCAGGCGGATTTGGAGCAGAGGATATTTGGAAAGTTACCATCAATGGTGATACGTATGGAAAACCAGAGAACTTAGGGTCAAAAATAAATACAAAGGCAAATGAGAGTTTTCCGTTTATTACCGAAGACAACATATTGTATTTTTCATCAAACGGAAAAGAAGGTTTTGGAGGATTAGATGTATTTAGAATCGATTTGAATAAAGCATCAGAAGTAATCAATATTGGCGCGCCAGTAAATACAGAGAAAGATGATTTTTCATTTACCTATAATACCAACAAAAAAGTTGGTTTTTTCTCGAGCAATAGAACAGGGAATGATGACATCTATAAAGCAGATCCAGTTTGTGCAGTACAAGCAGTAGCAGTAGTAAAAGATGCAAAAACAGGAACTATAATAGAACAAGCAAAAGTTGTATTGGTTGACGCTAAAGAGAAAACAATTAGCAATCAAACAACAGCAGTAAACGGAAAAGCAGCATTTGGCGTAAATTGTAATACGGTATATTCATTCCAAGTATCTAAACAAGGTTATGAAAGTGGTGTGTTTGGAATAGCAAAAACCGATGGAGGAGAAGTAGTGGTTGAAGCATTATTAACGCCAATTATGCCAATCATCACCGAGAAAGAAGTGATCTTACAACCTATTTACTTTGAATATGACAAAAGTAACATCACACAAGAAGGCGCAGCTGAGCTTGATAAGTTAGTTCAAGTGATGAATGATTATCCAACGATGGTTATCTTTGCAAAATCGCACACTGATCAAAGAGGAAGCGATAGTTACAACTTAAACTTATCGGATAGAAGAGCAAAATCTACGGTTCAGTATTTAGTATCAAAAGGTATTGCAAAAGAAAGAATATCAGGACAAGGATTTGGTGAAAGCGAACCAAAAGTTATCTGCGATACTTGCACCGAAGAACAACATGCTCAAAACAGAAGAAGTGAATTCTTGATAGTTAAAAAGTAAATAGTTGTTATAGAATAGATTTAAAAAAGGCTTGCAATTGCAAGCCTTTTTTATTAATCATTATCTTCTGAAAACCACTCTGCAAATGAGGTGTCGGTTTCTTGTAATCTAAGCGAGTGTAATGTAATGTTCTCAGGTAATAAATTTTTAATTTTAGTAGAAAAATCGATTACCATATTTTCACTCGTTGGTTGATAATCTACTAAAATAACATGATGACCTCTCGTTTTTAATTCATGAGCCAATTCAACATGTGGGGTATTTTGATTGAATACAGTTGCGTGATCAAAAACATCAACTATTTGTTCTTTTACAATTTTTTTTAAATCACCAAAATCAATCACCATTCCATATTTTACATTGTTAGAATCGCTTATCGGTGAACCAATTACTGTAACAGAAAGTTTATAACTATGTCCATGCACATTTTTACATTTTCCGTCGTAGCCATATAAAGCATGACCCGTTTCAAAACTAAATTGTTTGGTTATTCTTATTTTTGACATAATTACGTATGTTATTTATCAATATTTTTTTCTTTTTTTTAGTACGATAATATAAAAAATAGGCCAAACCGACCAAGACAATAAATGGCACGAAAGAACCAATTAAAACCCCAATTTGGTAATTTTCATCTGGAGCAGATTTTAGTTTATTTTCAATATTTACATGCGCTAAGGCAATTGCTAAACTTCTCATTTTTTAAATTTTTGTAGCGCTTGTTTGGTATAATCAGATAAAACTAACGTACCGGAAATAGCAGCTCTTTCATATAATAATTGATCCCAGTTTTCTGTTCCTTCCCAAAGTACTTTTTTCATTTCAAATAATGCGGTTGAATTATAACCTGATAATTCGGAGGTAAAATTATTTAAACGTATATCTAATTCATCTAAAGATTGATATACTTCTGAAAACAAATGATTTTCCTTGGCCCAGTTAGCTGATTTCCATTCTGTTGGATTTAAAGTCATTTCTGCAAAAGCCATTTTTCCTATTTTTCGACTTACGGCGGGCTCAATCACAAATGGACCAATTCCAACAGCGATTTCGGATAATTTAACCATACTGTTTTGAGTAGCGAATACATAATCACAAGCTGCTGCTAAACCTACACCACCACCTACAGCTTTGCCTTGAATTCTTCCAATAATTAATTTGGAACAATTTCGCATAGCATTAATTACATTAGCAAATCCACTAAAAAATTTTGTACCTTCTTCTAAAGTGCTTATCGAAAGTAATTCATCAAATGAAGCTCCTGCACAAAACGTATTAGTTCCTTCGCTTTTAAGAACTATAATGGCGACCTCAGAATTTTTATCTACTATATTTATTTCCTTTGTTAATTGCTGTAATAATGCACTCGGAAAAGAATTGCTTGCCGGATGTGAAAATGTTATTGTAGCAATAGTATTTTCAATTACAGTACTAATTGAGCCAGATGGTATCATTATCGTTTTAAGCTAAAATGAGATTTAAATTCTTTACGTGTGTTGTTCTCGGTATATTCTACTTTAAACCAAAAGTCAGTTGAAGGTAAGGTAATTCCATTAAACGTTCCATCCCATCCAGCACCATACGAACTAATTTGTTTTATCAATTTTCCATATCGATCATAAATAGTAATTAAACCATCATACTCTACAGGTAATCGTATTACCCAAGTATCATTATAACCATCACCATTTGGAGTGAAATAATTTGGATACGTAATTGTCTGAATTGCATCAGAAACTAGTAAATCACAACCTTGAATATCTCTTGCATAAATGGTATAACTTCCGTTTTCCAACCCTGAAAATATTGGGCTAGATTGCCAATCGATAGCATTAAGACTATATTCATAAATACCAAATCCTCCGGTTGCTATTGCCTCAATTGTTGCCAATCCGCTTGAAAATGCGGGCGTTGTTAAAATAACACTTAAACTAGCCGGTGCAGACGATGTGGTAACATTTACAGAATCAGTAAATTGACATCCAGTACTTGAGTTTGTTACCACAACAGAATAGGTTCCGGCGGCAGTAACATTATATAGTCCTGAATTTCCTAATGAATTTATAGGAGTCCATTGATAGGAGTAACTTCCAGCCGTTGATGGTGTTGCATTAATTGATTGAGAACCTACTCCAGTAACAGGATCAATACACAAAATTAAATCTTCTCCCAAATCAAAATCAGGTAAAGGATCTACGACTAATCGTAAATAAGGACCTAATCCCGCACATTCATATAAATTACTTTCAATGCGAACCCAAATTGTTTGGTTGTTTGCAAGAGTGTTCCTAAAATTAGTGATATTTGTAATTGGATTCTGCTCAGCAGTAGCATCCGCTTCATTTAAATAATAACTGTAAGTATAGGATTGTCCAGTTCCTGGTATGAATTGATTAGATAAGTATGGTTCAATTTCGGTCAAATCAAAATAGTCTATTCCATCATTATCTGGATCTGAAGTACTTAGGTAATCATCACATTCAGTAATTGTATAAGAATATGTTTGCGGAATCGTAGTTGCAGCTACTGTTAAAATAACTTGAGCAACACGAGAACATCCTAAAGTATTAGTAATTCTTGCCCAAACCTGTGATCCATTCCTGGCATTAAAAACAATTTCATTTGAAACAAAATCTGTATTGTTAAGAGCGCCTAGTGGTGAGTTATGATAACTATAAACATAAGTCGCATCGGTTGAAATTTTAATGTTTGCTTGCGTCAAATTGAAATCGGTAACAGCATCACTATCTGTATCGCATTGTTTTAATTCGACAATAGAATCAATAACTGGCAATGGTTTTACAACTAAATTAAATGAGGTAGTTGAGAAACAACCTGTTATATTGTTTGTTAATCGAACATAAATTACTCGATTAGTAGTAATAATACTAGTAATTGCATTTTGTCCTAAGATTGCCTCATTTGGATCGGTATGATATGTTACAGTAATGCCAGTTTGTGTGCCTAAAATGTCAGTGGTTTTTAATGTTAAATCAAAATTAACACTTCCATTGGTGTCATCTCCATCAATTGCATCATCACATAATTCGAAATTTGATATCGGAGAAATAACAGGAAAATCATTATTTGTTACAGTAATTGTTGCAGATACATCAGAGCAAACAGCATTTCCCTGAATGGTGTAGGTGTAAATACCGCTTGCATCTATAGAAGGATCAAATTCATCAGTTCCAGAATCTAAAACTGGAGACCAAGTGCCTCCAGTAGGTACGCCTGTATTTAATAAATCAAATAAAAAAATTTTGCCATCATTTTTACAAACAGACAATATTTTATTTGTTCCTACAAATGGCGCTTGTTCAATAGTAACAGTAATATCAACAGGTATTGTAACTAATGAAGTATTACAATTTTTTGTAAATTCATATGTATAAACTCCAGCACTATTTACAGCAGGGTCAAAAATATTGTTTACTATTGGTGCTGTTCCAACAGGCGATGTCCATGTGCCATTTTCACCAGGATTTCCATTTATAGCCTCAAATAAATCTATAGTTTGATTCGAACAAACAGCTACAGTAGTATCTTCTGGATTACTACCAAATCCTGAATAATAACCAGCATAACCAGATATGTTTCCTTGATATCCAAATACTCCAACTGCTAATGGGCCGGTAGAAGAAACATTAGCATCACCGGTTATATTTGAAATTCTATACGTAACCCAATCGGTATTACCTAAAACCGCTTCTGCTTGTGTAGTAGGAATTGAAGTTCCGTTAATTGTTATTGTGGCGGTTGCATAGGTTAAAATCATTAAATCTGCGTTATATAAATCGTCTCCTATTTGATCAATATCTGGGATATTCACAGAATTTTGGAAAAAACAACTTAAAGGTGGGATAAAATTTAATCCACAGGTAGCTGTATCAGCTCCTCCGCCAAGTAATTGATAAGCAAAAACAGGTCTATTAGTTCTAACAAAGAGATTTTTATTATTAGTGCCTTGATAAAACGAATTTGGAACTAAAAAATAATCTCCAGCATTAATTGTGGTAATTGGTGATACACTTCCATTTACATAAATTTCGGTATCATCTTCATTTGCAACTAGTAAAGGGAGTTCCATCGATGGAAGTCCATTTCCTTCAATAAAGATATATTCTGTGCCTATTTGAGAGGCTGAAACGATTTGGTCTAGTGTAAAATCGCCTCTACCCGAAACAATTCCTCCTATTGCATTTCCTGTGTTTACTGCTACGGGATTATTAGATGTTACTAAAGCTCCAATAATTCCATCTAAATTACTTCCTTGATTGCTGTAACCACTAAAAATTACACTTTGACCAGCATTCAGAATAAAAGTTTGTGTATCGTCGTTAATATCACCTGTACCCGAAACAAAAATAACACCAGCATCATAATCAGATAAAGTAATTGTTGTATTATCTTCTGTTGCCATTACACTGGCTACAAAAGATTTTCTAACGTCATTTGGCTCATTTATCATGCAGCCTAATCTAAATCTTATTCCTATTCCTGGTCGACCTTTTGAAATTAATGTTTCAGAATGAGCAGAGTGTCTTAATCTAAAACTCACATAAAAATCTTTAGTTCCTTCTAATATAAGTCCTTTGTCTGAAAGTATTGTATTAACTTCATTTGATGGTAAAAACATTTTTGTGTTAGAGCCAGTACCTATGTCAATTCTTACTGAATTTGTTGCCGAAATTAAAAATGGAGAACCAGGAAATGGCGTCCCACTGCCATCGGTAACATTTACTAAAAAGGGTGTTACTTCTGGTGTAGATAAATATAGATATTGATCTTCAATAGCTATTGGATCTCTAGAATGCAAAGGAGGTAACCAATGTTTATTACTTAATTGCGCATAATTTACACTTGAAATTAATAGTAATATAAATAATATTTTCTTTGACATCTTATAATATTTATTTGGGTAGTCTGTAAAATTAAGCAGAATTGTAGAATTAATCTAAATATTATCTAAAAAAACGCTCTTAATTGAACATTTCCAGTATGTATGGTTTTGCTGCTTTCACTATTTCTGCCTTGGTAGTTAATATTTATGTCTAAAAATTGCGTTAAATTTTTCTGTAAAAGCAATCGCCATGTTTGGTTTTTTCCGGGTTGCAAACCTTCTAACATTTGAAAACCAACCGCTGATAATGCATTTCCATCAAACAAATTGTTGTACATCGAAAATTCGCCATTCATACTAAATCCTTTTTCGCTATTAAAGGTAAATGATGTTCCTAAACGTGTTTGTTTTAATATTTCAAATGCACCTATATTATTTTCCTTTTGTTGAAACTCGAAAAAAATATCCCAACTCGCATTTTTAGAAAACAAATACCCAATTTTTGGTTCTATCTGAAAACTTTCTATTTCAAAATTACGACTCGAAAAATTTTCTGAGCTTGAAGCTGATTTTGTAGTGCTTCCCGAAAAATTAAAAAGCCAACTTTTATCAACCAAATGCTGATATTGCAACAGATGCGATTTGTTTGTTGCCGAAACACTTCCCACAGAAAGTAAGTTTTGACTTTCGTTTAACAAGAACGAATAAGTGGTGGAATGATGCTGTTTTCCACGATTAAAAAACAAACTGTTTCTAAAATTCGTATTCAAACCAATCAATTCTTCTTCCTCTTTTGAAAATGGATTCAAATCAAAATTTGAACCATTTCTTCTTATCTTTCGATCAATTAAAAACGAAGTTTGATTGTAAAAGTGCGATGCGAATTTCTTAAAACCTTTCTCATTTTGCCATTGGTTAAAATTTAGATTAACAGATTGCGAAAATTTATTTTGATGCGTTCTCACAAAAATCTGATTGGGTAAAAACACGCGAACATAAATTGCTAAATCAGGATAAGGAGCAATTTCAAACTCTTGCAATTCCTGAATTCCATTACTGTTGTAATCGTTCCACATATAAACACCTTGTCCAGGTTCTACTTGTAAATAAGTGAATTCTTGCTGAGCAATGGTTCCAGAACTCGTTTCATATGCGGTTGTAGTTTGTAGTAGTTGTCCAAAAAATCGATCCGAGTACAAAATTCGTGAATTCAAAGACGGTTCATCTTTTAAATTGGCAGCTTCATATTTCAGGGTTCGATAATTTAAAAACACACTCAAATTGCTTTTTTCAGTTTTAATTAATTGCGATTTTAAGTAGTAGGAATTCGAATGATTTACACGCTCAATTCGGTTGTTTTGCAAACTATCATTCTGGCGTTGTAAAAATCCCAATTCCACAAAAACTTTCGTTGAATCTCCTCTTCCTATAAAAGCGCCATATTCTATAAAGCGTTGGCTCAAGGCCGAAAAGGTATTGGTTGTTTTCAATTTTTCGGAATTATCTTCCAAATTCACCGTACCACCAACCCAATTTTTTCCTAATTTATACGATGAACGATTTTGACTTCGAGCGAAAGACGAATTAGAAAGTTCGGAATCGCTTTTCATTACGCTTGAATTATTCCAAATCATCCAATTTTTGGCAGCGTATCTCCCTGATAAAGTGTGTTTATTTCCCGAAAAGGCCTCACCAAAAGTTAAGTTTTCAAACTGATAAAGCGCTTTTCCTTTATTGTTGAAATTAAAATCCAATCCCGAACTCAAAAAACTTTGATTGCCTAATAAAGTCGAAGTAATGTTCCAATCCCTGTTAAATTCGATGTTATACAAACGTTCAATTGGTTTAAAATTATCCTGAATGAATTGATAATTTGCAAACGCATCAATCTTGGTTTTTCTATCAAAAAGCCGTTGTTTTCCATTGAATTTTCCGGCAAATCCTTTGTTGTTAGTATCGTCTAATTTTGAATATAAATTTTGGTCACTATTGCTTAACGCTACTTCAAAATCTAACAGTGTTTTTTCACTCGGATTGTATTTTCCTAAAATGGTTGCCATTTGAATTTTCGTAGGTGCAATCAAACGAATAGTTGGCTCATAATTTCCTTGCGGAATGCCGCCAATTGGCGCTACATATTCATAAATTTTCCCAACCGCTTGATTGTTGACCAAAACATAATTCCCTTGATTAGTTCCTACCAATGAAAAACGAACATTGTACAATTCGTCATCGGGATTATTAGAATATTCAAACACTTCCACAGCACCAATTAGCACTTTTTTGTACAGAATTTTATTTTCAGAATACGAATCTAAATAGGCTGAAGGACCATTCATCAAAGAAATAGCATCACCAGCATTTTGCAAAATAGCAATTTGTTCAGATGATAAATTTTGCTGCAACGGCTGGTTTTTTACATCACTTTCCGAATAGACATAACCACCAATTTGCCAATTTTCTCGCTCATGCGAAATTCCGCCGTAGGTGATAAATCGGGTAAAATTTCTATCGGTGTATTGATATTCAACGTTGATTCGCATTTCGGAAGTAATCGGAAATAAAGAGGTAAAAATGATTTCACCAGCGTTGTAATCAATGATGTAATCGTTGTTTTCACCACGGGTTTTTAAAATTCCGTTGACATAAACCCGTTCCGAACCTGAAATGACTAAAACGTACAATTCGTTATTATTACCGCGCAATTTATAAGGACCTTGATTGCCTTCTTGCCCTGTGAAAGTGCTTCGTGCATATTGTCCACGCACCAAAGCGCCTGCTGCCACTACTTCGGTTTTTTTATCGGGTGTGCCAAAGGAAAAACGGGTCGATAAACCTTGTACTTTTTTATTGAAATTAAGGAATGCCGATTTTCTATTTTCCAGAAATAAATCACCAGCACGAATGTTCCATTTGTCGGAAAATAGTTCGATAAAAATTTGATCAAACTCATCTAATTTTTGTGAATAACCGCCTTCTTGCAACGGAATATTGCTGTCTTGTATGGAAGCACGCAAACTCACTTTGTCTGAAATTTTTCCTGTGATTTGCAAATCTAAATTCGAATTCACCACAGTGTTTTGATTGTTCCCAATGGTAATACCGCGTGTAATACTTCCGGAAGTATTCAATCCGTCAAAAGGTTTGAATTTGGTATTTTTTTCTTTTTTGAAAACGACTAATTTACCAGCTTCATTGGAAACCACTTTATCATCATCGTAAATGGAATAGGTTTTAGTTAAAAAATCTGGAAATTTTGAATAGCGAACCACTAACGAATCGGAAGTTGTGATTTCTTTTGTGAAAACTAAGGTTCCTTTTTGGAAATTTACTTGGTAAAAACTCGCATCAATAACTTTTCCGCTTTTGTCTTTAATTTCAAAAAAGGAATTATTTAAACTGAACTTTTCTATCGAAATTGTGTCTTTTGAAAACGTAATTTTTTTTGTCGGATACGATTGTAATGTTTCTTGAGCAAAACTGCCCAGACAACACAATAGAAAACTCGCTAAAAAAACAATTTTTTGCATAAATACTATAACTCCGAATCTTCAAAAGTAGTATTTATTGTTGGAAAGTTTTGAGTTATTTTTCCGAAAAACAAAAAACACAATCTTGTCATGTTGACGCAAGGAAACATCACATTATGATATTCCTCATGCTTCGGAATGACAAGATTACTGTTAGATTTTTTAAACTACTCCTTCGTAATCACTTGCATCGTCTCTCTTGAAATTTGGCGTAGCAATATCGTTTTATTCGTTTCTACTACTTTTGCAGCGTTTTCGTCAAAATGTCTAATGGTGTAAAGCGATACATTTTCGTTGTACGAAACCTTGAATTTTTTAGCCAATACTTTTCGCAACTCCTTAAAATTATTGTATTTATCTTCGATACAAACCGAGAAACTAATTGCCGTGTTTTGAATTAAATTCACTTTGATTTTATATTTTGAAAACAAGGCAAAAATTTCACTGATGTTGTTTTCCATAATGAAATCAAAATCAATAGACGATAACGACAACAACATTTGGTTTTTCTTTAAAATAAAACACGAAGTTTGTGGATCTAAATCGGCGCCTTTTGAAACACTTGTTCCAGCTAAAGTTGGATTGATAAACGATTTTACATACAATGGAATTTCCTTTTTTTGTAAAGGTTGCAATGTTTTCGGATGAATTACTGAAGCGCCGTAAAACGCTAACTCAATTGCTTCTCTATAGGAAATTTGATTCAACAAAACTGCATTTTCAAAATATCTTGGATCGGCATTTAAAACGCCAGGAACGTCTTTCCAAATAGTAACACTTTCGGCACCTAAGCAATAAGCAAAAATAGCTGCGGTATAATCAGAACCTTCACGACCTAAAGTAGTGGTGAAATTATTCTCATCCGAACCTAAAAATCCTTGTGTGATGTTTAAGGTTTTTTTCTTTACGCCTTTTGAAATTAGTTTTTGAGTGGTTTCCCAATCGACTTGTCCGTCTCTATAATTAGCATCGGTTTTTATAAACTGGCGCACATCAATCCAATTGTTTTTTAATCCGCAGTAGTTGAAATAATGACTCACAATCGTAGTTGAAACTAATTCGCCAATGCTCACCACTTGGTCATATACAAAACTATGATTGGGCGATTTATTACTTCGAATGAAATATTCTAAATCATCAAAATGTGCGTTTACGTCAAAAAACACGTCATGATCTTCGTCATCAAATAAATCTAACAAAATTTGATTGTGATATTTTCTTACTTCTTGTAGCGAAGCGTGTAATTCTTTCGATTTTTCAAAATAGTTTGCAATAACAACTTCAAGTGCGTTGGTGGTTTTTCCCATAGCTGAGATTACCAATAAAACATCTTCATGTCCTACCGTTTTTAAAACATGCAATACATTTTTTACGCCTTCGGCATCTTTAACGGAGGCACCTCCAAATTTGAATATTTTCATTCTTAAAAGTATTAAGATTCTAGTATTAAGTATTAAGACTTATAAAATTTTTAATTCCGTTTTCATCCATATGAACTACTCGCCAATCGCCTAAAACTTTCGCGCCTGATTTTTCGTAGAAATCAATTGCAGGAGTATTCCAGTCTAGTACGTTCCATTCGATGCGACGAACCTTGTCTTTTTTACCCTGTTTGATGATTTCTTTGTATAAGGCAAATCCGGCACCCGTTCCTCTTTGATTTGCTTTAATAATTAAATCTTCCAAATGTATGGTTTTTCCTTTCCATGTGGAATAGCGGTAATAAAATAATGCCATTCCTATGATTGTATTTTCTTTTTCGGCTACATAACAATGAAATAGCGGATGTTCAGAAAAACCGTCACGAACCAAATCTGCAACAGTTACCACTACAGCATCGGGTTCTTTTTCAAAAGTAGCTAATTCTTGTATTAATTCTAATACATATGGCATATCTTTTTCAGTTGCTTTTCTGATTATCATATTTTATTTTTTTACAAAAGTAAAATTTACTTAAACATCTTTTTCAATTTAATATGTTCATTTCACAAAATTCACGATATTTGCACCAAAATACAACTACAACGTTTTCGTAATGGAAGAAAGAAACAGAACCTTAGGCGAATTTATCATTGAACATCAAAATTCGTTTCAATACTCAACAGGAGAATTATCGCGCATTATTAATTCCATTCGGTTAGCGGCTAAAGTAGTAAATTATAAAGTAAATAAAGCCGGATTAGTTGATATTGTAGGCGCTGCTGGCGAACAAAATATTCAAGGCGAAGACCAACAAAAACTAGATGTTTACGCGAATGAAGTCTTTATTCAAACCTTAATTAATCGCGAAATTGTTTGTGGTATTGGTTCAGAAGAAAATGATGATTTTATTACTGTTGCTGGTTCTGATAATTCGCACAATAATAAATATGTGGTTTTGATGGATCCGCTTGACGGGTCTTCTAATATTGATGTAAATGTTTCGGTAGGAACTATTTTTTCGGTTTTCAGAAGAATTACACCCGTGGGAACTCCTGTTACTATTGAAGATTTCTTACAACCCGGAATTAATCAAGTGGCTGCAGGCTATGTAATTTATGGCACATCGACCATGTTAGTATATACAACTGGACATGGGGTTAATGGTTTTACGTTAAATCCAGCCATTGGAACATTTTATTTGTCGCACCCAAATATGAAATATCCTGAGAAAGGAAATATTTATTCTATTAATGAAGGAAATTATGTGCATTTTCCACAAGGGGTAAAAGATTATATTAAATATTGTCAGTTAGAAGAAGGCGACAGACCGTATACTTCAAGATATATAGGAAGTTTGGTTTCCGATTTTCATAGAAACATGATTAAAGGAGGTATTTATTTATATCCGACCACTTCAAAAACACCTAATGGGAAGTTACGTTTGTTGTATGAATGTAATCCTATGGCATTTATTGCCGAACAAGCAGGCGGTAAAGCGTCTAACGGTTTTGGAAGAATTATGGAAATTCAGCCAACAGAGTTGCATCAACGTGTTCCATTTTATTCTGGAAACAAAGAAATGGTAGAAAAAGCAGAAGAGTTTATAGCGAAGGCGAAGTAATTTTTTTAATGCATAAAACAAAAAAGCACAAACTCATTAGAATTTGTGCTTTTTTGTTTTAAAACAGTTTAAATTATCTGTTCATGTGTTGCATTTCGTATGTGAAGGTGTCTAAATCCACATTCATATCCACTAATTTTAATGCTTTGTCAACAATATAATTTACGTTTCCTGCTGTAAAACCAAGAGCTAAAGCAAAACGAGTCAATAAATGATGCTCTTTTTCTGCCATAACATGCTCGTCAGTATAGACCATTCGTGTTAAATCATATAATCGTTCTAAACGATGTGTATGCATTAAAGGTGGGTTAACAGGATATTTCAACGGATTTTCTAAAATTTCTTCATATTCTGCTTGAGAAATTTCAAGCTTAATGGCTAATTTATCTAAAAATTGTTTTTCCTCTGGAGATATTCCTCCATCCGATAAAGCAACTCTAACAATGGCTGAAAAATGTCCTTTGTTTCTGTTTCTAAAACCGCTATCGAATAAATCTGAAATTGACATGATGATTGTTTTTTATATAGTGCAAAATTACACAAAAAATCTTTTTTTTGAAACAATTTTATAAGCTTTTCAACAACATTTTATCAACTTAAAAAAATAAATTGTAAGTTTGAATGTTTCAATAAAAGTATATTTATGTCTGAGTTTTTATTGTATTTTAATATTGGTCTAAAACATGTATTAGATAGCGCTGCTTATGATCATGTTTTATTTTTAATGGCATTGGTTGTGCCTTTTACATTCAAAGATTGGAAAAAAGTACTAATTTTAGTTTCACTTTTCACCATAGGTCACACTGTTGCTTTAATGCTTTCTGTTTTTGAAGTGGTACAAATTAAAGCTACTATAGTTGAATTTTTAATTCCTATAACGATCCTTATTACAGCGGGGTATCATTTATTTACCGCAGGAAAATCAGCAAAAAAAGAACGCATTTCTTTTGTTGAAATCGTTACTTTATCCTTTGGAATTATTCACGGACTTGGATTTTCTAATTACTTTAAAACCATATTGCCCGGAAATGCTACCGATAAATTGTTGCCGTTGTTAGAATTTGCGTTAGGAATTGAAGGCGCTCAACTTATTGTAGTTTTTGTGGTATTGCTATTGGCTTACATAGCACAATCTTTTTTTAGATTTTCAAAAAGAGATTGGGCTTTAGTATTGTCGGCATTCATAATTGGTGTAGTTTTGCCAATGTTAATCGAAAGTGAAATTTGGAACAACTAATGAAGAAAGAGAAAAAAGAGAAATACGATAAAGCTTATTTGCGAATTGCCAAAGAATGGGGTAATTTGTCCTATTGTCAGCGTAAAAAGGTAGGTGCAATAATCGTAAAAAATAAAATGATCATTTCCGATGGTTACAATGGAACGCCATCTGGATTTGAAAATTGTTGCGAAGACGATAACAATGTTACTAAATGGTATGTACTTCACGCCGAAGCGAATGCTATTTTAAAAGTAGCGCGTTCTACACAGTCGTGTGAAGATGCTACCTTATATATTACACTTTCTCCTTGTAAAGATTGTAGTAAATTAATTCATCAATCGGGGATAAAAAGAGTCGTGTATCATAATGAATACAAAGATACTTCTGGAGTTGATTTTTTAAGAAAAGCCGGCGTTGAGGTAGAACTGATTGAGGACTTGAGTTAAAATGAAAATCAATAAGGTTTATATCCCATTATTCATTTCCATAATTCTTGCCCTTGGATTTGTATTAGGAAGCACTTTCAATGTTTCTTCTGATAAAGGCTTTTTTGTTCGAAATACAAATACCACAAAACTTCACAAGTTAATTGATTTCATCGAAAGAGAATATGTAGATAGCCTGAATACCGATTCAATTGTTGATTTAACCGTTAGCGAAATCTTAGCCAAACTTGATCCGCATTCTGTGTATATTCCTAAAAGCGATTTAGAGGCTGTATCCCAAAGCATGCGAGGCGATTTTGTAGGAATTGGGGTAAATTTCTATATGTTTAACGACACTTTAGCCATCATAAAACCTATTGCAAATGGACCTTCTGAAAAAGCAGGTTTGAAGGCTGGCGACCGAATTATTTTTGCGGATAAATCACAATTATTCAATAAAAAGTTAGAGACAAACACTTTATTTTCCATCTTAAAGGGCAAACAGAATTCTAAAGTGAAATTGACGGTTTATCGAAAATCTGAAAAAAGGAAATTTACCGTTACCCTTACTCGTGATGTAATTCCCATAAAAAGCGTCGATGTAGCTATTATGGTATCTAAAACAGCAGGATATATCAAAATAAATCGTTTTGCAGAAACTACCTACGATGAATTTTTAAAAGGGTTAACCCAATTAAAAAAACTAGGTGCAAACGAAATTATAATTGATTTGAGAGATAACGGGGGAGGTTATCTAGAATCGGCAGTGGCTATAGCAGACGAGTTTTTGAAAAAAGACGAACTCATCGTTAAGACCAAAAATAAAAAAGGAAAAGAAAACTTCACTCGAGCTACCGAAAAAGGCATTTTCGAATCAGGAAAAGTAACACTTCTAATTAATGAAGATACAGCTTCGGCAAGTGAAATTTTAGCCGGCGCTATTCAAGATAATGATCGCGGAACTATTGTGGGAAGACGCTCTTTTGGTAAAGGTTTAGTCCAACGAGAAATGCCGCTTGGCGATGGCTCGGCAGTACGATTGACCGTAGCGCGCTATTACACACCTTCAGGGCGTTCCATTCAAAAACCTTATGAAGATAAAGGCGAAAACTATTTCAACGAATTTCAAAAGCGTTTTGAAACTGGGGAATTATATGAAAAAGATAAAATAAAAATTTCAGACAGCTTAAAATTTAAAACCAAAAAAGGTAGAATTGTGTATGGTGGAGGCGGCATCATTCCAGATGTTTTTGTTCCTTTAGAAGGGAAACACGGCGAAGAAATGACTATGCTACTTTTGCAATCGGGATTGATGAATTATTTTGTTTTTGAACAATTGGACCAAAATCGAAAAGTATTCACAAATATGTCGATTTCAGAAATTAAAAAAGAGTTAGCGCAAAATCCCATCTATTTCAATGCTTTTAAAAATCGAATTAAAGAAAGCGGAATATTTCTAAATTTGGAACAACAAAAAGAAAAAGTGATCCATTATATGCATGCCGAATTCGTACAACAATTATTTACAGATCAAGCGTATTTTCAATTGTTGTTGAAAGAAGATAAAATGGTGAATAAGGTGTTGAGTAAGAAAAAGGTTTAAAATGAGTAGAAGAGATAAATTATTTGATTTACCAATTTACAATAAAGCTGAATTAATTTTAGATTTGGTAAATAGTCTTTTAAATACGATTAGTGAAGAAGATGAGTATTTGAATGCCACTAAATATATGATGCGAGATGATGCCGCAATAATTTGTGCAAAAATTGCTGGTGCTGAAGGTGGTGATATGTATAGCATCCGAATGCAGAATGCAGCTATTATTAGAGATCACGCGATGCATTTATACCTACAAGTTGGAGGTTTACGATTTCACGATTCCTTTAAAGATATCGATTATGTTACTTTGATTCGAAAAGAAATTGACGAGTTCAGAGAATTGTTTATCAATTGGGTCGCTAATTTTGATAAAAGTAATTATTATTGGGATGAATGGGAATTGTTTAATCCGCCAGGAGCTAAACCACCAGATCCAAATGCATATCAAGACCCAATTAATTGGGATGATTTTACAGAGGGAATGAATTTCGATGATGATGAGGAAGATACAGAAGAATAAAAATTTACTTCCCTAAAGCATCATGCACCATCGTATGATTTCCGTCATTCCACAACGTTAAAATATCGGTTGCAACGGCAGCGCCACTTCCGGCAGCAATACTCAATTGGCTTCGGTGACCTGCTAAAACGCCAGCAACATAGATTCCTTCGCACACTAAATGGTCGGTGTTTTTTAATTGGATTCTATTTTTTATCGCAGAAATTTTCTGATGCGGTTCAATAAAATGCTCCAAGCCTTCAATTGTAAATGGATTACTGGCTCCAATAGCAATAACTACTATTTTAGCTTGTAGCGAAGATTTATTTGTAGTTACAGTAAAATTTCCAGCACTACCTGAAATTTCCAGCACTTTTTCGCCATGAATTTGTTGAATATGCGGATAAGTATTGGTTAAATTTGCTAAACTTTCTTCTAATAATTCTCTTCCTAATTTTCCAGCCGAAATACCGTAAGCATTATTAAAAATGGCATTTTGTAAAGAAGATGCTTTTTGATGGGCAATAAGTGCCAATTTCTTGTCTGTTGCAAAAGGCTTGTTTTGTGCCGAACCGAGAACCAGTGCGCACGAAACTCCAGAAACTCCTGCGCCAATAATTACAACATCTAACATTGTTATTCTTTGTTTTTTTCAACAATTATTTTTGAAAAACGTAAAATCAACAATAATAAAATAGCACATATGCCAGCAACAATTCCAATAATTGCAATGGTACTATTTCCTTCAAAAGGATGGCTATAATCAATTTGAAATAAGTTGAAACCAATTAATCCTAAAGCAATAGCAACGGCTATGTAAGTAAAAATTTTCATGTGTATAGTTTCTAAATAAATAATCCTTTAACGTTAGCAGCAAATAATTTTACGGCTATGGCAAGCAAAATTACACCAAATATTTTACGAATTACGCCTAATCCGTTATTTCCTAACAAGCGTTCAATTTTCCCTGATGATTTTAATACAGCATATACTACTATCACATTTATAAGTATAGCAATAATGATATTAATGTTAGCATATACCGCACGCAAAGACAAAATGGTCGTCATTGTTCCTGCTCCCGCAATTAGAGGGAATGCAATAGGAACAATAGATGCCGTACTAGGATTATCTTCTTTATATAGACGAATACCTAAAATCATTTCTAAGGCTAGAAAAAATAATACAAACGAACCCGCAACGGCAAACGAATTAGCATCAATACCAATAAGTTTTAAAATTTCATCTCCTACAAATAAAAAGGCAATCATAATAACTGCTGCTACAATCGTTGCTTTTTCCGATTGAATATGACCCATTTTACTGCGTAAGTCTACAATAATTGGAATACTTCCCACAATATCAATTACCGCAAAAAGAATCATGCCTATTGTGAACACATCTTTCCAAATAATTCCTGTCTCCATTTCTGTAATTTTGTGCAAATATAAGGATATTGGCTAAAGAACTTTTTTAATTTAACGATACATTATCATATCAAGTTCAACTAGTATGACGAATTTAAACGCAAAGAGCGCCAAGAAAAAAGTAAAATATATCTGAGAATATCTTTTGAAACAATAAAACTGTCACCATCAGTATAATCCTGTTCATCCGCGTTCCAAATTTTCAAAGGCCAATTTTTTTCTAACTTCTGAATTCAAAATCGTATCTTTGCACTTTAATTACTACAATATGTTTCAGTTAAATAAAACCATCGTTTCCGAAGAAATCTTAGAAAAAGAATTTGTGTGCAACTTGTCTGCTTGTCAAGGCGCTTGTTGTGTTGATGGCGATGCGGGAGCACCTTTAGATGCCGAAGAAACCAAGATTTTAGCTGAAATTTTCGAAAAAGTAAAACCATTTCTTCGTCCTGAAGGAGTAAAAGCGATAGAAGCACAAGGAACACATGTAACTTCAGAATTTGGGGAATTAGAAACGCCATTAATTGATGGAAAAGATTGTGCTTATGTAATTTTTGATGGGAAAACCGCTCTTTGCGGAATCGAACAGGCTTATAATGAGGGAATTGTAGATTGGAAAAAACCAGTTTCGTGTCATTTATATCCTATCCGTGTAAAAGAATATTCTGATTTTGCTGCTGTTAATTATCATAAATGGCACATTTGTTCAGATGCTTGTGCTTTAGGGGAAGAATTAGGTGTTCCAGTATACCAATTTGTAAAAGAAGCTTTGGTTAGAAAATTTGGTCAATCTTGGTATGACGAGTTAGAAAAAGTAGCTCAAGATTTGAAAAAATAATTCTTTATTTCTTTACTAATTATTTGGTCTAAATAGCTTATTTTATAGCCTCTCGCAACGTTTTAACGCTTGTTTAATTTCTTTTTAATACACTGATAATCAAATAATTGATTCTTTCATATTAATTTACTTACAAAATCAGCTTTGTTAAAAACTTAGTCCAATTGTGAATAAGTTTGCCTTTCTTTTTTCATTTCAAATGACAAACTTTGTAGTCTCCTTACAGATCAAATTTTTCACCATTTATTATTCATAAAATCACATAGCTATGTCAGTAGTAGAACCTATTTTGCAAGAAAACAAAGACC
This sequence comes from uncultured Bacteroidota bacterium, assembly GCA_903889745.1. Lineage (GTDB taxonomy): Bacteria > Bacteroidota > Bacteroidia > Flavobacteriales > Flavobacteriaceae > Flavobacterium. Next base: position 26,669 of record CAISYO010000212.1, read on the forward strand.
GATTTGTAATTTTTCCTATTAAACACCAAGATATTTGGGAATGGTATAAGAAACAAGAAGCGTGTATTTGGACCGCTGAAGAAATCGACTTGCATACCGATTTGAATGATTGGAATAATAAATTAAGCGATGATGAAAAATATTTTATCAAGCATATTCTTGCTTTTTTTGCAGCTTCTGACGGAATTGTAAACGAAAATTTAGCCGAAAATTTCGTAAACGAAGTGCAATATCCTGAAGCTAAATTTTTCTACGGATTTCAAATCATGATGGAAAATATTCATAGCGAAACCTATTCTTTATTGATCGATACGTATGTGAAAGACGAAGTTGAAAAAAATAAATTATTTCATGCTATTGAAACATTTCCAGCTATTAAAGAGAAAGCTCAATGGGCACTTAAATGGATTGAGTCTGATTCTTTTGCAGAACGATTAATTGCTTTTGCAGCCGTAGAAGGAATTTTCTTTTCAGGTTCATTTTGTTCAATTTACTGGTTGAAAAAACGCGGATTAATGCCTGGATTAACCTTTTCAAATGAATTAATTTCTCGTGATGAAGGAATGCATTGTGATTTTGCCGTGCATTTACATTCGCACCACATTGTAAATAAAGTCCCAAAAGAAAGAATTACAGAAATTATTGTAGATGCTTTAAATATAGAACGTCAATTCATAACCGAATCGCTTCCGGTAAGTTTAATTGGAATGAATGCAACGTTGATGACGCAATATTTAGAATTTGTTACTGATAGATTGTTAGTAGAATTAGGTTGCGAAAGAGTTTATAATTCATCTAATCCATTTGATTTTATGGACATGATTTCGTTGCAAGGAAAAACAAATTTCTTTGAAAAACGCGTAGGTGAATACCAAAAAGCTGGAGTAATGAATTCGGATTCCGAATCAAGTAAAATTAGCTTCGACGCTGATTTTTAAAAATAATTAAAACGTTATAAAATGTCGGGAGACTTACGTTTTTTAATCAATTGTTTATTAACCGAAAGCAAGGAAGGGATTGCTTGTTTTCAAAATTTTAAAAGCTTATGTATGTAGTAAAAAGAGATGGCCATAAGGAGCCAGTAATGTTTGACAAAATCACGGACAGAATTAAAAAACTATGTTATGGATTAAATGACATGGTAGATGCGGTAAAAGTAGCCATGCGTGTAATTGAAGGATTATATGATGGAGTTACCACATCTGAATTGGATAATTTAGCAGCCGAAACAGCCGCTTCCATGACGGCTACACATCCTGATTATGCTCAACTTGCCGCTCGTATAGCAATTTCTAACCTACACAAAAATACAAACAAATCATTCTCGGAAACGATGAGTGAAATGTATCATTATGTAAATCCAAGAACCAATCAAGAAGCACCTTTACTATCTCAAGAAGTATATGAAGTAATTAAAGAAAATGCTGCTTTTTTAGATTCTCACATTATATATACACGAGATTTTAATTATGATTATTTCGGTTTTAAAACACTAGAACGTTCTTATCTATTAAGAATCAATGGACAAATTGTTGAACGGCCACAACATATGTTGATGCGTGTAGCTGTTGGAATCCATTTAAATGATATGGAAGCCGCTATTGAAACGTATGAATTGATGTCTAAAAAATTCTTTACACACGCTACGCCAACATTATTCAATGCAGGAACGCCAAAACCTCAAATGTCTTCGTGTTTCTTGTTGACCATGAAAGATGATAGTATTGATGGAATTTATGATACGTTAAAACAAACGGCTAAAATTTCGCAATCAGCTGGAGGAATTGGTTTAGCAATTCACAATGTAAGAGCAACCGGTTCATACATTCGTGGTACAAACGGAACTTCAAACGGAATTGTTCCAATGTTACGTGTTTATAATGACACGGCTCGATACGTAGATCAAGGTGGAGGAAAACGTAAAGGAAGTTTTGCAATTTATTTAGAAACTTGGCATGCCGATATTTTCGAATTCTTAGATTTGAAAAAGAATACCGGAAAAGAAGAAATGCGTGCTAGAGATTTATTCTTTGCGATGTGGACTTCAGATTTGTTCATGAAACGTGTAGAAGAAGATACTACTTGGACGTTAATGTGTCCAAACGAATGTCCTGGATTAGATGACGTTTATGGTGATGAGTTTGAAGCATTATATACATCGTATGAAGCTCAAGGAAAAGGAAGAAAAACCATCAAAGCACGTGAACTTTGGGAAAAAATACTAGAATCTCAAATTGAAACAGGAACACCATATATGTTGTATAAAGATGCAGCGAATAGAAAATCCAATCAAAAGAATTTGGGAACCATTCGTTCGTCTAATTTGTGTACCGAAATTATGGAATACACTTCTGCAGATGAAATTGCGGTGTGTAACTTGGCTTCGATTTCGTTACCAATGTTTGTTGAAAACGGAGCATTCAATCACGAATTATTATACAATGTAACAAAACGAGTAACGCGAAATCTAAACAAGGTAATTGACAGAAATTACTACCCTGTTATCGAAGCTGAAAACTCAAACATGCGTCACCGCCCTGTTGGATTAGGTGTACAAGGTTTAGCCGATGCATTCATTATGTTGCGTTTGCCGTTTACAAGTGATGAAGCAAAAAAATTGAACCAAGAAATTTTTGAAACGTTGTATTTTGCTGCGGTTACCGCTTCCATGGAAATGGCTAAAGAAGAAGGGCCTTATTCAACTTTTGAAGGTTCGCCAATTGCTAACGGAGAATTCCAACACAATTTATGGGGATTAAAAGATGAAGAACTTTCTGGACGCTGGGATTGGGCAAGTTTACGAAAAGAAGTAACGAAAAATGGGGTTAGAAACTCATTATTAGTTGCGCCAATGCCTACCGCTTCTACTTCGCAAATTTTAGGAAACAATGAAGCTTTTGAACCGTATACTTCAAATATTTATACTAGAAGAGTACTTTCAGGAGAATTTATCGTTGTAAACAAACATTTATTAAACGATTTAGTAGAAAGAGGTATGTGGAACGAAACGTTGAAGCAAGAAATTATGCGTCACAATGGTTCGGTTCAAAATATTGAAAGAATTCCACAAGATTTAAAAGATTTATATAAAACCGTTTGGGAAATGTCCATGAAAGATATTATAGATATGAGTCGTCAAAGAGGATATTTTATTGACCAATCACAATCGTTGAACTTGTTCTTGCAGGATGCTAATTATGCAAAATTAACTTCTATGCATTTCTACGCTTGGAAATCAGGTTTAAAAACAGGAATGTACTATCTACGAACAAAATCTGCGGTTGATGCCATCAAATTTACGTTAAACAACGACAAAAAAGCAGAGCCAATTGAAGTGCAAGAACAACCTGTTGACCAAAAACTGGAGGCAATTGCAGTTTTAGAAGAGCCTGCAGAAATGACCGCAGAAGAATACAGAGCCATGATTGAACTTGCAAAAAATGCCGGACCAGACGAATGTGAAATGTGTGGGTCTTAATTTTTTAAAAAAAGAATAAAGTAAATAGAAAACAGCCATCACTCGATGGCTGTTTTTGTTTAAATAATTACAATCCAATTCGTATATTTGAAAAAAATAAAAGTAGTATGTCAAAAGATAAAAAAGGAGTTTATACAGGAATTATAGAAAAAGATGCCGATGGAAATTATTTTTGTGGCGAATATTTATTGGATTATCAGTACACCGAAAAAAATTTCAAAGTAGGCGATGAGGTGAATATCAAATCGGTCATCGTAAATCCGAGTGATAAAAGCTATAATCAATATCCAAAAAAATCAAGACATTTCTTCTTAGCTAACGAAAAAGAATAATTTCTAAAATCATAAATCTACAATCTTCAATCTAAAATCTTATGATGCAATGGGAACAATTGTTGTCTTTGAAAAGACAAGGCGACACCAGTAAACGATTACGAAAAGAGCAAGATGATACTCGTTTAGGCTTTGAAGTCGATTATGATCGAATTATTTTTTCTTCGGCATTTAGAAGTTTACAAGATAAGACCCAAGTCATTCCTCTTTCAAAAACCGATTTTGTGCACAACCGTCTTACACATAGTTTGGAAGTTTCGGTAGTCGGTCGTTCATTGGGACGATTGGTTGGAAAGCAAATCATTGCAAATTATCCCCACTTGCAAGAAGTTTATGGCTATCAAGCTAATGATTTTGGAGCAATTGTAGCAGCTGCGGCATTGTCACATGATATTGGAAATCCGCCTTTTGGTCATTCAGGCGAAAAAGCAATAGGAGAATATTTTAAAACTGGGAACGGATTTCAATATAAAGAGCATTTGACCGAAAAGCAATGGCAAGATTTAATAGATTTTGAAGGTAATGCTAACGGATTTTCGGTTTTAACGTCTACAAGAGAAGGAATTGAAGGTGGTTTGCGTATTTCTTATGCAACTCTTGGCGCTTTTATGAAATATCCTAAAGAAAGTTTACCCAAAAAACCAACGTCTAAAATTTGCGATAAAAAATATGGTTTTTTTCAATCGGATAGCGCATTTTTTGTTGAAGTGGCTACTGAATTAGGGTTAATTGCTAATAAATCGGGAAATGATATTGGATTTGAACGTCATCCACTGGCTTATTTAGTAGAAGCTGCCGATGATATTTGCTATACTATTATCGATTTTGAAGACGGAATTAATTTAGGATTAATTCCAGAAGAATATGCGTTAGAATACTTAATTAAATTGGTTAAAAACGGTATTGATACTAAAAAATATAACGAATTAACTACAAAAGAAGATCGAATCAGTTACTTGAGAGCTTTAGCCATTGGAAGTCTAATAAATGATGCAGTTGCTGTTTTTATGGATAACGAAAAATCGATTTTAGCTGGCGAATTTCCATACGCTTTAATGGATAAAAGCCAATACAAAGCGCAAATGAATGATATTATTCAAATAAGTATTAAAAACGTTTATCAAAGTAGAGAAGTAGTTCAAAAGGAAGTAATGGGTTACAAGGTAATCAACACACTTTTAGATTGTTTTTGTACCGCAACCAATAAAAAAGAAAACGGAACGGCTTCGAATTATGATGAATTAGTATTAAAATTATTACCCGAACGATTTCAATTCCAAAAAGAAAATTTGTACGATAGATTGATGCATGTTTGTCATTTCATATCGCTATTAACCGACGGAAAAGCTGTTGAATTATACAAAACCATTCAAGCAAACAAAAGTTAAAGTTTATTAATTAAAAATAATATTTTGAAAATTCCATTAAAATGCTAATTTTGTGAGAATTAAATTCATAAAACCCTAAATTAATCATGAAAAAACAATTACTATTAATCTTAAGTTCAGTGGTGCTTCTTGGAATAAGTTGTACTGATAAAATTTCTAAAAAAGAGATTGTTTCAAGCAACAAAATGACAGATGTTATTAAAACTAATTCAACATCAATTAATAGTAATTCAATTATTAAATCTAAAATTAAAAGCGCTGAAGTTAAAATAAATCATAATAATAGTGATGTTACAATTCTGTCAAATGCAGAGCTTGCAAGAATTGAAATATTAAGAAAAAAACATCAAGCTTTTTTAAATAATTCCCCTTTCAAAAAGGTATTAGCTTTAACTAAAAAGGAACGAAAAGCAATGGGTATTCCGCCAAATAAGTTCTACGAACAAGAGTGGGAATTATCTATGAATCCTGAAACAGGAAGACCACATCCTGAAAATTTGGATGCAATTAGAAATCAAATAATTACACAGAGACAGCAAATATTAGAATTAGGAAGAACTCCAGGTGATGCTTCGGATAATAGTTGGGTTGAAAGAGGACCAAATAATGTTGGAGGTAGAGTTAGAGCTATTATGTTTGACCCTAATGATACAACTTACAAGCGAGTTTTTGCTGGGGGAGTAAGTGGTGGTTTGTGGGTAAATAACGATATCACAACAAATACAGCTTGGACAAGAGTAAATGTTCCTGAAAATTTATCTGTTTCAGCAATAACATATGATCCAAATAACACAAATATTTTTTATTTAGGAACTGGTGAGTCTTATGTTGGAGGTGATGTAAATGGAGATGGTGTTTGGAAATCAACAAATGGTGGAACCACATGGACAAAAATTTTTGGAGGAATTATAGGGCCAACCACTTTTCAGTCCGCTGCAGATTTAACTATAAATAGTCCTTCAAATGTATCAGGGAATTATGCATGTTATCCAACTACTGCTTTTGGTTTAAATCCTATTACGGCTATTACTGCAAATGTGGTTTTAGCAACAGATGCAACATCTCCAATCTATGATGCATGTCAATCGTCTACAGTAGGCGCAACTTTAACAAATGCTGCAGCTTTAAACGGAAAGATTGCTTTAATAAGAAGAGGCTTGTGCCCGTTTGTTTTAAAAGTTAAAGCGGCTCAAAATGCTGGCGCTATAGGTGTAATTATGATGAATAATGTTGCAGGAACACCAGTTGCGATGGGTGGAGATGACCCAACTATAACAATTCCTTCAATAATGATTTCTATGGAAGATGGAGATGCTTTAGAAGCCGCTGTTTTAGCAGGAACTGTCTCAGGCACTATTAATCCTGTTGTTGCTGGTGCTTTTACGGGTAATTTAGTTCCTGGGCAACAACATATTAACGATATTAAAGTAAGAAATAATGCTGGCGTATCTGAAATTTATGTTGCGGTAGGTGATACTTTCTATAGTGCAGCTAATCAAGCAACATATTTAGGAGGACCAGCATTCGGATTGTATAAATCTGTTGATGGAGGGGCCAATTGGAATTTATTGACATTACCTTTAACTGTTGATAGAAATAAAACTTGTCCAAATGATATTGAAATTGGCCCAGATAATACCATATGGGTCGCAACTACTAATAGTTTGGTTTATGGTGATGGAGGTGGAAGAATTTTATCATCTACTAATGGTACAACTTTTACCACACGTCATACAGTTCCTTCTGGAAAAAGAACTCAAATAGCTGTAGCGTCTACAAATGCTAGTAAAATATATGTTTTATCAGAAGATTCTACTAATGGTGAGGCAAATATTTATTTAACAACAAATGGTTTTACGAGTGTAACAACATTATCAGAACCTGCAGCTATTCATGGAACTACTGCTACTGATTTTTGTCGTGGACAAGCATTTTATGATTTAACAATTGCTGTAGACCCTGCAAATGATGCTATTGTGTATATTGGTGGTATTGATATTCACCGTTCAGCAAATAGTGGTACAACTTGGCAAACAATTTCAAAATGGAGTTCAGGATACGGAACTGGTGTTTCTGTTGTTCATGCCGATCAACACGCTATGGTGCTTAGACCAGGAAATAGCAATCAAGCTATTTTTGGTCACGATGGAGGAGTTAGTTTTGCTTCTAGTTTATCTGCCGCACCAACTTCAACATCAGCAATACAAACAAGAGTAAATGGATTAAATGTTACACAGTTTTATAGTGTTGGAGTAGCTCCAACCAATTCAGTAAGTGGTTTAACAGGAGAATATTTTGCGGCAGGCGCACAAGATAACGGCACACAATATTTTGAAAATGCTCAAGCAGGAATTAATGGTTCTTTTCAATCTCAAGGCGGAGATGGAGCTTATACATTATTTGATCAAGGTGCTGATAAATATTACATTTCAAATTATGTGTATAATGAAAGTATTAATTTAAGGCCATTACCAGGTTCTTCCATATTGATTACCAGAACATTGGATAATGATAATAATAATAGTAACAACGGAGCATTTATCGCGCCAATGGTTTTAGATTCAAATCTTGATATTTTGTATTCTGATTATTCTAATGGAACAAATTATAGTGTTAGAAGATATAACAATATAAAATCTGGAACAGTCGTAAGAACAGATTTAACAAATGCATTATTAACATCATCACCTACTGCTTTTGCTGTTTCTCCTTTCACAACAGCATCTACAACTTTGTTAGTTGGTACACGATTAGGAAAATTACTTAGAGTTACTAATGCAAATTTAACCACACCAATTTGGGCTGATATTACAGGACCAAGTTTTGTAGGAAGTATTTCAGATGTTGAATTTGGAGCATCTAACAATGAAATTTTTGTAACAATGCACAATTATAATGTTGTTAGTATCTGGTATACTGCAAATGGTGGTACAACGTGGGCATCAAAAGAAGGTAATTTACCTGACCTACCTGTGAAATGTATCTTGAGAAATCCATTAAATGCTAATGAAGTTATTATTGGAACTGAACTTGGAGTGTGGTATACTAATAATTTTAATGCTTCATCACCAACTTGGAATCAGTCTTATAATGGCATGAGCAATGTGAAAGTTGTGGATTTAGATGTAAGAAATGATAATACAGTATTTGCCGCTACTTATGGTAGAGGTATTTTTTCAGGGCAATTCACGGCTGAGTCATTATCAACAAACGACAATGTCTTAAATAAAGGAATAAAAGTTTATCCAAATCCTTCTGATGGAATAGTAAATGTCTCTATTGATAATTATGCTGGAAACATTACTGTTGAAGTATATGATATTAATGGAAGAAATGTATTTTCAAATTCTGGAGATTATATGAAAGCAAATACTATTAATCTTCAAGGATTCCAAAAAGGGGTTTATATCTTGAATGTTAAAGGTGATGAACTTTCTTATTCAGAAAAAATAATTCTTCAATAATGAATATAATTTTTAATAAAAAAAGCCG
>CAISYO010000213.1 GCA_903889745.1 uncultured Bacteroidota bacterium
CGGCTTTTTTTATTAAAAATTATATTCAATTCCTACTCCTAATATTTGTTTCAATTGAACACGAGGACCTTTAGTAACTTGAACACCTGCAATTTCTTCCTTAAATTTAATATCATCATCATAAATAACATGAGTGCCAATATTAGCTTTTACATATTGATTTACAACCATTGCTAATTGTAATTGCCAGTCAATATCAATGTTTCCAAATTTATTGATATAATCAGTGTAAAGACTCATTCGATGTTCTAAAGTTATATTTGTCCAAATCTCTTTTTTCCATTGATTGGTAATCAAAATACCTACTTCTGTTCTAGTGTTTTTACCTTCTTTAACTAAATCTCCATTGCTATCATAAATCGCTTTGTCAACTCCAAATGCTCCTTGATTAGCTAATCGTTGATCAAACACAAGAGTTGTTTTGTTGGTTAATGGTGATAAATACAAGTTTAAATTCAAATCTTTGCGAGAATATTCTGCACCAATTCCCAAGAAAACATAAGCGGGAGCAAATGGTCTAGAAATCGCTAAATCGGTATTTGGATACGCATAACCGTTTGCAAATTGGGTATTAAAATTAAATTTTCCAGCATAATACCAATTTGAAATAGTATCTTTTCGGTATCCAAAAGTAGAATTCAGTTGTAATTGATCGTCTGTTTTTCTGGCTTCTTGCCCTTCTTGCTTATTAATACCATAGCGGGTTATTAATTCATTTTTCCAATGAAAATTTCCGTTAACATAAGCTCTAATAAAATGACCTCTTAAAAGCCCAGAAATTGAGTTATTTCCTCCTGCATTCCAGTTTACAAATGAAATTTGGGAGATATCTAAACCTACTTTGTTAACTTTATTCCATTTTGAAGTACTATCTTTAACTTCAGTTTTAGTTATTTGAGCAACATTGTTTTGTAGGGTAAAAAACAATAAAAAAGTAATGCAAATCTTTTTAATCATCTGAAAAGGTATTAAATAATTGTATTAAACTTTGAACGTCAATTTTGCAAAAATGTTGTAAATCAAAAACTGTTCCATGTTCAATAAAAAGGTCTGGGATTCCTAAATTTAACACAGATACTTTATAATTATTTGAAGTAATAATTGAATTTACTTGTGATCCAAAACCTCCTTTAATTACCCCGTCTTCAATGGTTATCAGCACTTCATGTGATAGTATGATGTCTTTTATAGTGTCTTCATCTAAAGGTTTAATAAAAGGAAAATGATAATGAGAAAAAAGTGCTTCATTTTCTACTGATGCTAATGCTTTTGTTACATTTGTCCCAATAGTCCCTGTAGATAAAATGGCAATTTTTGTTCCTTTTTTTAGTAATTCCGATTTTCCAATTTCGATTTTTTCAAAAGGTTGTTGCCAATTTATAATTTCACCTCTACCTCTAGGATAACGAATCGCAATGGGTTGATTAAGTCCTTCAGAAGCAGTGAACATAATATTGCGTAATTCTATTTCATCTTTTGGTGCTGCAATAATCAAATTAGGAATGCAATTCAAATAAGCAATATCAAAAATGCCATGATGCGTTGCGCCGTCTTCACCCACTAAACCCGCTCTGTCCAAACAAAAAATAACAGGTAAATTTTGCAACGCTACATCATGAATGACTTGGTCATAAGCGCGTTGTAAAAAAGTAGAGTAAATATTACAAAAAACAACCATACCTTGAGTAGCCATACCCGCAGCTAATGTAACAGCGTGTTGTTCGGCAATTCCAACGTCAAAAGCACGTTTTGGAAATGCATCCATCATATATTTCATCGAACTTCCAGTTGGCATAGCCGGAGTAATTCCTATGATTTTTTCATTTTTTTTGGCTAATTCTACTAATGTATGTCCGAAAACATCTTGATATTTAGGTGGTAAATGCGATTCGTCTTTTGGATGAATTTTACCTGTTTCAGCATCAAATTTTCCCGGTGCGTGATATTTTACCTGATCTTCTTCGGCCAATTGTAATCCTTTCCCTTTGGTGGTGATTACATGTAAAAATTTAGGTCCTTTTACCAATTTTAAACGTTTTAATTCCGAAATTAATTTGGGTAAATCATGCCCATCTATCGGACCCGAATAATCAAAATTCAAGGATTTGATGATGTTATTTTGTTTCGGATTTTTACCTTCTTTTACCGCGGTTAAATACTTCTTTAAAGCACCAATACTTGGATCAATTCCAATAGCGTTATCGTTTAATATTACCAACAAATTAGCATCAGTAACTCCAGCATGATTTAAGCCTTCAAAAGCCATTCCGCTTGCAATTGAAGCATCGCCAATTACTGCAATATGTTGTTTGTTAACTTCACCTTTTAATTGAGAAGCTAATGCCATGCCTAAAGCCGCCGAAATCGAAGTTGAAGAATGTCCCACGCCAAATGTATCATAAACACTTTCGCTTCGCTTTGGAAATCCCGAAATCCCGTTTAATGTTCTATTGGTATGAAAAATTGCACGTCTTTCGGTTAAAATTTTATGCCCGTAGGCTTGATGGCCCACATCCCAAACTAATAAATCTTCGGGTGTATTGAAAACATAATGCAACGCAATGGTTAACTCTACAACGCCCAAACTGGCACCCAAATGCCCTTCTTTCTTAGAAACGATATCAATGATAAAGTCTCTCAATTCTTTGGCTAATTGAGGTAGTTGATTTTCAGGAAGTTTCCTTAAATCGGTAGGGTTGTAAATTTTTGAAAGCAAATTTTCCATATCTGTACAAAAGTAAGAATTGGTTATTGTATTTTTGTATTTATGAACGATATTTTTACTGACGAATTTTTTATGAAGAAAGCCTATCAAGAAGCTGAAATTGCTTTTGAAAAAGGCGAAATTCCTGTAGGGGCAGTTATTGTGATTGATAATAAAGTTATTGCTCGCACGCATAATTTAACCGAATTATTGCACGATGTTACGGCTCATGCCGAAATGCAAGCCATAACTAGCGCTGCGAATTTCATTGGCGGAAAATATTTAAAAGATTGTACTTTATATGTAACGTTAGAACCCTGCCAAATGTGTGCTGGTGCGTTGTATTGGTCTCAAATTTCAAAAATTGTTTTTGGCGCATCCGATGAAAATAGAGGGTATCAAAAAATGGGAACACAATTACATCCGAAAACACAAGTCGTTTCGGGCGTTTTAGAAAAAGAATGTAGCGATTTAATGAAGACTTTTTTTAAAAATAAACGATAATTGTATTTATAAAAACTTGGTATACCTTTTGATAATAGAAACTAAAACAAATTAAATCCCTTATTTATGGAAAACAAATTAAAATCAACCTTAGTTATTGGTATTTCAGTAATTATTTCGGCAGTGGTCTTAGGAACTGCGTTTAAAAATCGTAATGAAAACTTAGACACGATTTCGGTCATCGGTTTAGGAACAAAAGATTTTGTTTCTGACGAAATTTTATGGTCGGGAAGTTTTACAACCAAAAGTTTTGATATCAAAGAAGCCTACAATAAAATGATTTCGGATCAAAAAATTGTATCGAATTTCTTTTTGAGCAAAGGGTTCAAAAGAGAAGAATTTACCTTTGGAGCTGTCCAATTTAATAAGCGATTTAGAGAGATTAGAACAGAAAGTTCAGATGGTGCTTATCAAACCAAATACGAGCAAGTTTTTGACGGTTATGAAGCCACGCAGACCATTTCTTTTTCGGCTAAAAAGAACCCAGAATTAATGAAAAGAATTGAAGAAGTGTCTAGTAAAACATCAGAATTAATCAATTCGGGTATTGAATTATCTTCTAATTCTATACAATATACCTATTCTGATTTACCAAGTTTAAAGCATAGCTTGATTCAAAAAGCGTCAAAAGATGCTAGTGAACGCGCACAAAAAATAGTTAAAACAGCAGATGGCGATTTAGGAAAGTTAAAATCGGCAAGTATGGGTGTGTTTCAAATTACCGGTCAAGGTTCTACAGAAGAAGACAGCTACGGAGGAAACAATGATACTTATAGTAAAAACAAAACCGCACGAATTACAGTTAGGTTAGAATATGAATTAGAATAATTATCGATTTATTTAAACACAAAAAAACCGCTAGTCGAAAGAATAGCGGTTTTTTTTTACAGGATACATCCCGGTATTATTTTACTATAATTTCAGTTCCTTCTTTATCAAGGAAGTGATATTCTAGATACGTGTAAGCGTCACGAGGTATAATTTTCACCCATTTCTTATGTTCAAAAAACCATTTTGAACGTAAGGATGGAAAACCTTTAGTAAGGTATGCTGCCACAAATGGATGTACATTAAGTACAATTTTTTTATGGTCTTTGATAATGCGTTCAAGGTCAGACGTAATTTTATCAATAATTAAAATAGGAGCTTCAATTTCCCCATGTTCATTGTTTGGGTCTTCTTCTCTTGTTTTAATATTTACTTCTGGTCTAACTCTTTGTCTAGTTATTTGAATTAATCCAAATTTGCTAGGAGGCAAGATTTTATGCTTGGCCTTGTCGTCACTCATTTCTTCTCTTAAGAAATCATATAAAACTTTGCGGTTTTCTGGATTTTGCATATCAATGAAATCCACCA
>CAISYO010000214.1 GCA_903889745.1 uncultured Bacteroidota bacterium
AATTCTACTTCGCCCGGAAATAATTCATCAAGATATCGTTTTATTTCCACCAATCCTTGATGATAAGCCAAATAGCGTGGACTAATCAGATTGGTAAAGGTCATCGATTCTTTATAAACTCTGTAAACACAGGTTAAATCGGGAATATGACCAAATTTAGTATGTTTTGCTAAAATAGCTTGCATTGGAACATCTTCGCAACTAAACTTTCGCTTAATAAATTCTTCAAAATCAAAATGTCGTAGTAATTCGCGACGGAACAACAACGACAATGGCATCGCATAAACACCACCTTTAAAGGTCAAATGAAACACATTACCATCTGGAACAGGATTTAATGGGGCTATTCCTTCAATGAACTTGTTCTTTTTTACTAATAATCGATATCCTCCGGTAGTTACAACACCATAATCTGGATGTGAATTAAAAAAATCTAGCTGTTTTGAAATTTTGCTTTTGTCAATCCAATAATCATCACCCGCACAAACACCAATATAATTAGTAGCACCTGCCATTTTAAAATTGATATATGTGTTTGTTCTATTTGTAGCATCAACACCGCCAATATTATAAAAAGCTGTTGAACCTGTAATAGCTAAACCACCACCACAATCAATATTTCTTTTTATTGTTAAATCCCCTGTTCCTGTTAAACTCATTACATTACTTGAATTTGTAGAATTTATTCCAACATTAAATTTAAAACTATCAGCTGTATCAAAACAACTTAATACTAAACCATCATTTGCTCCTATTCCTACATATTGAAAATTATTAGGTGTTGCAACATCATATAATGATATAACTCTATTTGCTACTATATTATTAAAAGTTAATATACCATTTAATTTTGTATTACCAGTATCTGATATTGTTAATATTTCAGTAGTGTCTGCATTATTTTTAAATGCGAATGATGTTCCTGTTGTATTACCTGAATGAAAATAAGTTGCTCCATTAGTCGCATAACTAATTCTATTAACATTATCAGCAGATTTTATACTCCATATTGTGTTAGGTAATGTTATTGCTCCTGTCATAGTTCCGCCAGATTTTAATAAATAATTTGCATTCGCATTTGTCAATAAAACATTTGAAACATTTGAAGCATAATTACTTGTGTTTATTATATCAGTATTTTTTGTAGCATATGAAGTAAAATCTATTATTGTTCCATTTTGATATAAAGAGGTTGAATTTAAAGAACCATTAACATCTAATTTATATAATGGACTTATTGAACCAATACCAATATTTCCAGTATATAAAAAACTCATTAAGGGATTAAAGGTGTTTGTCCCTGTTAGTGTTTGTAATGTGTTAGGTATTAAACCAGAACCAATATCATATCTTAAACTTGAATCAGGGCTTGTTGTTGCTGCATATTTAACAACCCCAGAATAAAAAGACCAATTAAGACTTCCAGTAGAACTATTATTTGCCATTATAAAGGCACATTCAGGTTTAGGATTATTTGCACCAATTAAACCACTAAAAGTATTATGACGTAAAACAATATATGAACCCGTCTCATTTGGATAAAAATTTGATGTATTAACAAATCCGACGAGCATTCCATTTGTTGAAGATAAACCATTCACTGTTAATTTATGCGTTATATTAGTATTTAGACCAACCCCAACATTACCACCTGTTATAGTATTATAAACATTATTACCTGTTTTTGTCCATCCATTATATACAGTCAAATCAGGTAAATTAGATAGTGTATTATAATTAACTAATGTTAAATTTGAACCAATACCCGATAGAACTGTTGATGCTGTTAATGTATTTTGTTTTGCATTTAAAAAAGCATCAATTTCAGATTGTGTATAAATAGTTGGTTTTCCTGTGATTGTTGAATATGGGACACTAGTTATATTAGCACCATCTCCTGAAAATGATGTTGCTGTTAATGCTGCATTTATAGTAGTAGCCGCAGTAATATATACTGAACCATTAACATATAATCTTTGCGATTGTCCTGAAATGCCAATACCAATATTTCCTGTTTGCCAATTAATAGTCAAATCAGTTGGTCTCCAAGTATTACCTGAAACAGCACTACCAAAATCACCAATACAAAAATTAAAACTTGCATCAAGTCCAATTTTAAAATTACGATAACCACCGGCTGTATAATTTTTTGATATTGTTAATGTTCCATCACTTACCGCTGCTGGTGTTCCTAAACTTAAAGTTGCGAAAGGATTAGTAATTCCAATACCTACATTACCAGTATTATAATATATGCTTGTTCCTGATGTTGTCCATTG
>CAISYO010000215.1 GCA_903889745.1 uncultured Bacteroidota bacterium
CCAAATGAAGAAGATAAACCTCCACCTTTAGGGTTTTGAACCATAATAGCTAAGATTAATAAAAAACAAACAATTGTTATTGCAATTAAAAAACCTGTAAATCCCATAATTAATTATTATTTTGTTGTAAATTTTTGATTTCATTTATTTGGTCTGCAAAGAAACTACTTTTTTCTGGATATTTCAAAATTAATATTTCATAAGCTTGAATTGCTTTGTTATATTTTTTTGTTCTAAATATACTTTAGCGAGTGTTTCGGTCATCAAATGTGTAGGTTCTTCAATACTTTTGATGATATTTTCAGAAGTAGTGCCATTATTTTTTATTGGAGGAATTTTTGGGTTAGCCTCAATAAATTTGTCAATTAGCGCTAATTTTTTTTGTTTTTCATCTTCTATAATGGAATTATTTTCCAAACTATCACGCTGAATAGGGTTTGATTTGGTGAGTTGTAACCATTCTTGAAACGAATGTTTTTCTGTTCTTGAAAAAGATAAAGGAGCACCAATTTTAAGTTTGTCTTCAGAAACGGTTATTTGATTATTAACTTCAAAATCAGTTGAATCTGCAGCAGAAATTAGTTCCTCAATCGCATGAACATCAATGTCTAAAATATATTTTTGAATCGCCTCGATTTTTTCTTGTTGAATAGTAACAAAATTTTCAGAAGTAATAAAATCAAACAAAATAGTTCGATCAGTGGTATAGGCAGCTGTTTTTTTTAGTTCGTAATTATACCTAAAACTTTCTTGATTAAACAATCCTTTCAAATGTAAAGCACGCGCAGCTTGAAAATAAGGATATTGTAATACCACATTTTCTAGCGCGATTGTCTGTTTTTCATTGGTCGCTTCGGGTTTATTCAACAAGTATGTTAAGTCAGCTGTATTCAAAATTTAAAATAAATTTGATTGTTTTACCATTTTGCTAATGATTCATTAAAAATATCTTGAGTAATTCTTTCGAAAATTTCATCTAAACCTGCAGATAATTTCGAGCCCACTAACTGTTCATTCGCGTCAAAATCATAAAAAAAGGAGAATCTTTTTTCAAAGTTATCATCTTCTTTATTTCTGTTTGAAAATCTAACATTTACAGCAATTGTTAATCTGTTTTGTGCTGCTCTTTGGTCTGCTGTTGCCGTCATTGGAGAAATTCTATAGTCTACAATTTCGCCTTCATATAATAATTCACCACCTTGTGAAACTAAATTTAAATTGGTTTGACTTTGGATTATATCTTGTAATTCTAAAGTAAATGTTCGTTCAATTCCTGGTTCAATTAATTCAGCATTGTTTTGAAAATAATTCACCTGAAATGTCTTCGCATTAACAGGTTTTGCTCCGGTGAAATTGTAAATTCCACAACCATTTAAAAGCAGTGTAATTGTAATACTTAAAACAATAATTACATATTTCATTATAAATCGTATTGTTTAATTTTTCTATATAAGGTGCGTTCAGAAATACCTAATTCATCTGCAGCAGCTTTTCTTTTTCCTTTATTGCGTTCTAAAGATTTTATAATTAATTCTATTTCTTTAGCTTCTAAACTTAATGTTTCTTCTTCATCAACGGTTTCGGCAAATAAGTAATTATCTTCATCTTCAAATTCTTCCGCAATCAAATTGCTTTGAGTAGGAATCATTTCTACTCTTGGTTTTTCTTCAAAAATAGTATTTTCTTCTGAATTTCCGTATATTTTTTGTATTAATCCTTTATTTGTTTCTTGAACTTTTGAACTTCCATTTTGCATTAACTCCATCGTAAGTTTCTTCAAATCATTCAAATCACTTTTCATATCAAAAAGTACTTTGTATAAAATTTCACGTTCGTTACTGAAATCACTTTCTGATTTTTTTGTGCTTATTACTGATGGTAAATTCTGATTTTCAACAGGTAAATAAGACAAAAGTGTTTGCGATGAAATTTCGCGTTTCGTTTCTAAAACAGAAATTTGTTCGGCAACATTGCGCAATTGGCGTATATTTCCACTCCATTTATATTTTAATAAAAATTGAATAGCTTCTTCCTCCAGTTTTATTGCTGGCATTTTATATTTGTGCGCAAAATCGGCAGCAAATTTTCTAAATAACAAATGAATATCTTCTTTTCGATCGCGAAGAGGTGGCAACATGATATCAACTGTGCTCAATCGATAAAATAAATCTTCTCGAAATTTTCCTTTTTCAATAGCATCAAACATATTTACATTCGTAGCTGCTACAATTCTTACATTTGTTTTTTGTACTTGTGAAGAACCCACTTTAATAAATTCACCATTTTCTAAAACCCGCAATAAACGCACTTGAGTTGTTAAGGGTAATTCGCCCACTTCGTCCAAAAAGATAGTTCCGCCATTGGCTACTTCAAAATAACCTTCACGCGCCCCAGTTGCGCCAGTAAATGAACCTTTTTCATGTCCAAAAAGTTCACTATCAATAGTTCCTTCTGGAATGGCGCCACAGTTTACAGCAATGTATTTACCGTGTTTTCTGTGCGAAAGAGCATGAATAATTTTCGGAATATTTTCTTTACCCACACCACTTTCACCAGTTACCAATACCGAAATATCCGTTGGAGCTACCTGAATGGCTTTCTCTACGGCACGATTGAGTTTTGGGTCGTTTCCAATAATTTCAAATCGTTGTTTTATAGCTTGTACTGATTCCATATATTTTGTTTCAGGTTTCAAGTTTCAGGTTTATAAAGTTAACTTGGAACTTTTAAACTTTAAACTTTAA
>CAISYO010000216.1 GCA_903889745.1 uncultured Bacteroidota bacterium
TAAGCTTTCCGAAAAAGAGGTTAATACAATTGCGCGGTTAATTTCTTTAGCTGAAAATAATCCAGACGAATTCTACAAAGTATTTCCACAATCTTCATTAGCTACCCCTTCGGGGGCTGGGGGGCTAACCCCTGTTTTGGGTATTACCGGAACAGGTGGCGCGGGAAAGTCATCTTTAGTAGATGAATTGGTTCGTCGGTTTTTAATCGATTTTCCTGAAAAAACTATCGGATTAATTTCTGTTGATCCCTCAAAACGTAAAACAGGTGGCGCTTTATTAGGCGATAGAATTCGAATGAATGCCATTAACAATTCAAGAGTTTATATGCGTTCGTTGGCAACCCGTCAATCAAATTTGGCCTTGTCAAAATATGTGGCTGAAGCGATTGAAGTACTGAAAGCCGCTAAATATGATATCATTATTTTAGAAACGTCTGGAATTGGACAATCGGATACGGAAATTATGGACCATTCCGATGTTTCTTTATATGTAATGACACCTGAATTTGGAGCAGCAACGCAGTTAGAAAAAATTGATATGCTTGATTTTGCGGATTTAGTAGCTTTGAATAAATTCGACAAACGCGGTGCTTTAGATGCGATTCGAGATGTAAAAAAACAATACCAACGCAATCATAATTTGTGGGATGTGGACACGGATAAGATGCCAATTTTTGGAACTATCGCTTCACAATTCAACGATCCAGGAATGAACACGTTGTACAAATCCATTATGGATAAGATTGTAGAGAAAACAGGAGCCGAATTACAATCGACTTTTGAAATTACACGCGAAATGAGTGAGAAAATTTTCGTAATTCCACCTCATAGAACGCGTTATTTATCTGAAATTGCAGAAAATAATAGAAAATACGATGAAACGGCACTTTCTCAAGTAGAAGTAGCTCAAAAATTATACGGAATTTTTAAAACAGTTGAATCGGTTTCAAACGCAAAACTGAGTTTATCTAAATTTGGCTTAGATTCTGATCAGATTCTGAAACAAGTTCAGACTCGAGGTAAAACCGAACAGAGCGAAGCTAATGACAAATCAGATTTTTTAAAACTTCTTATTGCAGAATTCGACCTAGTAAAAATGAATCTCGACCCTTACAACTGGGAAATCATTTTAACTTGGGACGAAAAAGTAAACAAATACAAAAATCCCGTTTACAGTTTTAAAGTTCGAGATAAAGAAATTAAAATTGCAACACATACCGAATCGCTTTCGCATTCTCAAATTCCAAAAGTAGCCTTACCAAAATACCAAGCTTGGGGCGATATTTTAAAATGGAATTTACAAGAAAATGTTCCTGGAGAATTTCCTTTTGCCTCTGGTTTGTATCCATTTAAAAGAGAAGGCGAAGACCCAAGTAGAATGTTTGCTGGTGAAGGTGGTCCAGAACGAACGAATAAGCGTTTTCACTATGTTTCTGCAGGATTGCCAGCAAAACGTTTGTCTACAGCTTTTGATTCGGTGACTTTATACGGAAATGACCCTCACATTCGTCCTGATATTTATGGGAAAATTGGTAATGCCGGAGTTTCGATTTGTTGTTTAGACGATGCAAAGAAATTGTATTCTGGTTTCGATTTGAGTCATCCAATGACTTCTGTATCTATGACAATTAATGGACCAGCGCCAATGTTGTTGGGATTCTTTATGAATGCGGCTATCGATCAAAACTGTGAAAAATATATTATTGAAAATGGTTTACAAGCTGAAGTCGAAGCTAAAATTAATGAAATTTATAAGAAAAAAGGGGTAACGCGTCCTTTGTATCAAGGCGATTTGCCAGAAGGAAATAATGGATTAGGTTTGATGCTTTTAGGCGTAACGGGTGACCAAGTTTTACCTTTTGAGGTGTATCATGATATAAAAATCAAAACTTTAGCACAAGTTCGTGGAACGGTTCAAGCGGATATATTAAAAGAAGATCAAGCGCAAAATACCTGTATTTTCTCTACAGAATTTGCTTTACGTTTAATGGGCGACGTACAAGAATATTTCATTAAAGAAAACGTTCGTAATTTTTATTCAGTTTCTATTTCAGGATATCACATTGCTGAAGCAGGAGCGAACCCAATTACCCAATTAGCATTTACCTTAGCCAATGGTTTCACTTATGTAGAATACTATTTGAGTCGCGGAATGAATATCAATGATTTCGGTCCGAATTTATCATTCTTTTTCTCTAACGGAGTGGATCCAGAATACGCAGTTATTGGTCGTGTAGCTCGAAAAATTTGGGCGAAAGCCATGAAAAACAAATACGGAGCCAACGAAAGAGCACAAATGTTGAAATACCACATTCAAACGTCTGGGCGTTCGTTACATGCGCAAGAAATTGATTTTAATGATATTCGTACAACCTTACAAGCATTGTATGCGATTTACGACAACTGTAATTCCTTACATACGAATGCGTATGACGAAGCGATTACTACTCCAACAGAAGAATCTGTTCGAAGAGCTATGGCAATTCAGTTGATTATTAATAAAGAATTAGGTTTAGCGAAAAATGAAAATCCAATTCAAGGTTCGTTTATTATCGAAGAATTAACCGATTTAGTAGAAGAGGCTGTTTTACAAGAATTCGACCGGATTACAGAACGTGGCGGAGTATTGGGTGCAATGGAAACCATGTACCAACGTTCTAAAATACAGGAAGAAAGTTTGTA
The DNA here is from genome assembly GCA_903889745.1 of uncultured Bacteroidota bacterium. Classification (GTDB taxonomy): domain Bacteria; phylum Bacteroidota; class Bacteroidia; order Flavobacteriales; family Flavobacteriaceae; genus Flavobacterium. The sequence continues at coordinate 2,683 of CAISYO010000216.1, forward strand.
TTATGAAACTTTGAAACATACGGGTGAATTTCCAATTATTGGGGTAAATACCTTCTTGAGTTCAAAAGGATCTCCAACGGTTATTCCTGCTGAGGTTATCCGTGCAACGGAAGAGGAGAAGCAATATCAAATAGATATGTTGTATAATCTACATCAATCGGGTGCCGAAAAAGTAGCCGAACAATTAAATAGTATTCAAGATGCAGCCATCAATAATCAAAATATTTTTGAAAAATTAATGGAAGCAACAAAGGTATGTTCATTAGGTCAAATTACTAGTGCGTTGTTTGAAGTGGGTGGACAGTACAGACGCAATATGTAATTTTTTTAATGTTTTATAATTTGAATCCAACGATTAAAAACTTTCCCAAAACTAAATTTATAGGTAAAAACCTTACGTTTTCCTATGCCGATTATCGCGCTTTTGAATTATGGAGTAGTTTTATGCCTCGACGAAAAGAAATTCAAAATGCAATTGGTACTAATTTGTATAATATTCAAGTAAATCCAGAAAACTTCGATTTTCATCCAACAACACTTTTTGTAAAATGGGCGGCGGTGGAAGTTTCTAGTTTTGATGTTGTTCCAGACGAAATGGAAGCATTAGAAATTGAATCGGGTTTGTATGCTGTTTTTCAATATAAAGGAGATCAACAAGGTGCTGCAGCCTTTTTCAATTCGATTTATACCGAATGGTTGCCCAACTCAGATTATGAATTAGAGAATCGACCGCAATTTGAAATTTTAGGAGAAAAATATAAAAATAACGACCCAAATTCTGAAGAAGAAATTTGGATTCCTGTTCAATTGAAGGCTTAATAAACGCCATCTACATAAAACCATTTTCCGTTTTCCAATTTAAATGTGGAATGTTCGTAATGAATTTGAGCTTTTAAATTTTCATCTAAATAGTAAGCATTAAAAGTAACGGTAGTTTCGGTTACTGCTAAAATTTCCAAACGCAACCATTGGTTCAATTGGCTCCAAGCTAAAATTTCACTTTTATTGTGAAGCTTTCTTTTCGAACTATGCGTGGTATTCACTAAATAATCTGCTGCTCCGGTTGCAAAAGCACTATATCGAGAACGCATTAAGGTTTCGGCGGTTGGTGCATATTTACTTCCTTTATATAAGGTTCGCAACAATTTTCAAAAGAAATGGAAGCGCCACAAAAACAATTTGTCATCAATTATAAATTAGCTTCTTTAAACTTTCGCTGAATTTCTTTTAATTTTTCGGCACGAGCATTCTTTTTTGCTTTCGCTTTTGCTTGCTCTTTGTGCAATTTATCGTTGTGCGCTTTAATATTTTTCGGATTATTTCTTCCCATTTTATAAGCTTTTATGAAGTTTCAAAGATACAAAAATAAAAACGGATTAAATTTTGGCATAACAATTGGTTATAGTGTATCATCTTAAATCTCTAAAAACTATATTATGAAAAAAATTACTTTACTACTAGCCTTTATCGGAATGATAATATTACAAAGTTGTACCTTTAATGAAGTGAATGATCAAAATGACTCCGATACAATAAGTGAGGTTTTTGAATACACAAATGTAGATTTAACTTCTGGAAATGGATACCGCGCCATTTTAAATTTTCCACATCCAACCTATACCTCTGATATGGTATTAGTGTATCGCTTAGCTGATTATGGTTCTGCAGGTGATGTATGGAAATTATTGCCTGAAACGTATTACTTCAACGACTGAACATTAGATTTTGGTTATAGAAATGATTTTACACGTTTTGATGCTGAAGTTTCGCTTTTTGGGTATGACTTACCTGGTTTACCAGTTGCAAATAAATTAGATCAAGTTTTTCGTGTCGTTGTAATTCCAGGATATTTTTCAAATAGAACGTCTACTGCTGTTGATTTTTCAGATTACAATACTGTTAAGTCACACTATAATTTAGGTAAAAATAAAGTTATTAAAATTAGAATGTAATACTAGTAAAATCGCTATTTAATTCAATAGTTTTACACCATTAAAGTGTCAATTTTTAAATAACCAATGTGTTTTTCATCTTCTGAAATCACATTGGTTTTTTTAATTTGTAAACGATACTCCGATTTAAATTTTTCCGAAAGAATTTCTTCAATAGCATGGATATCATCTACATCAACACCATATTTATCATCAATGTGCGATGCTGCGCCTTTGAAATCATAATGTTTGTAAAAAGTTGTTTGTTTTGCTTTTTTAATGGCTTCGGCTTTTGTTGTTGCAACCACTAACACTTTATAATGGTATTCTTCAAATTCGCCTTCTTTGTATCCGCCTAAATTCAGAAAGAATAATTGATCTTCTTGTTTCAGTTTTTCATTATTTGAAACCACTTCAATTGCAAATCCATCAACACAAGTTACTTTTTGCCATGCATCTATATGTATTTTTCCTTTTGCTTCAGGCCAAAATGCCTTCATATCAGGAACTAATTCTTTTACGCTTGTTCCAATGCCAAAAAAGATATCATGTTGCTCCGTAAATCGTCCTTTTGGAGTGCATCCTAACATGATCATGTATAAATTTGCTGTTTTCATAGTGTAAATATAATAAAAAAATATTTTACCCCTAAAAAAATAGGGGTCATTGTAAAAATATTGAAAAAAGTTATATATTTGCATAACTTTTCAAGGGTATAACTTTAAAAACACAACTTTATGTCAACATTTCGTTTTCAAGCTTTAAGAAAGGCAACCGACAGAAAACCAGTTCATGTAGAAGAATTGGACAGAAAATCAATTATTTTTGGTAGTAATGTCTTTGGAGACAAAGCTATGCGACAATTTTTAACTTCAGAAGCTTACAAAGCGGTTAAAGCTGCTGCAGATGGTGTAAAAATCGATCGTAAAATTGCCGATTATATTGCATTAGGAATGAAAGAATGGGCATTATCAAAAGGAGTAACACATTATACCCACTGGTTTCAGCCATTAACAGGAACAACTGCAGAAAAACACGATGCTTTTTTTGAAACGTTTCCTGATGGAAGTGATCCAGTTGAAAAATTTGGCGGAACTCAATTAGTACAACAAGAACCAGATGCATCTTCTTTTCCAAATGGAGGCATCAGAAATACTTTTGAAGCAAGAGGATATACCGCTTGGGATCCGACATCGCCAGCTTTTATTTTTGGAACTACTTTATGTATTCCAACCGTTTTCGTTTCGTATACCGGTGAAGCTTTAGATAATAAAACACCTTTATTAAGAGCTTTAAACGCTATTGATGCAGCTGCAATTGATGTAGCTAAATATTTTGATAAAAATGTAAAACGTGTTACACCAACATTAGGTTGGGAACAAGAATATTTCTTAGTGGATTCAGCTTTAGCCAATTCTCGTCCCGATTTATTAGCTACAGGTCGTACTTTATTAGGACATACTGCTGCTAAAGGACAACAATTAGACGATCATTATTTTGGTTCGATTCCTACGCGCGTTTTAACGTATATGCGTGATTTAGAAAACGAATGTATGTTATTAGGAATTCCGGTTAAAACACGTCATAACGAAGTAGCGCCTAACCAATTTGAATTAGCGCCTATTTTTGAAGAAATCAACTTAGCGGTTGATCACAATTCCTTATTGATGGATGTGATGCAAAAAGTAGGAGAGCGTCATGATTTTAAAGTGTTATTCCATGAAAAACCATTCAAAGGCGTAAACGGTTCAGGAAAACACAACAACTGGTCATTAGCTACCGATACGGGTATTAACTTATTGAGTCCGGGTAAAACCCCAATGAGCAACTTACAATTTTTAACGTTTTTCATCAACACAATTAAAGCAGTTCACGATAACGAAGAATTGTTAAGAGCTTCTATTGCTTCGGCAAGTAACGACCACCGTTTAGGAGCAAACGAAGCGCCACCTGCTATTATTTCGGTATTCATTGGTCAACAATTGACTAAAGTTTTAGCGGAATTAGAAGGGGTGTCTAACGGAAAATTATCGCCAGAAGAAAAAACAGATTTAAAATTAAACGTAGTAGGTAAATTACCAGACGTTTTATTAGACAATACCGACAGAAACAGAACTTCGCCATTTGCGTTCACCGGAAACAAATTTGAGTTTAGAGCCGTGGGTTCTTCTGCTAACTGTGCGGTTTCAATGACAACGTTAAACACAATTGTAGCAAAACAATTGAAAGACTTCAAAAAAGAAGTAGATACGTTAATTGAGAAAAAGGATTTAAAGAAAGACGAGGCTATTTTCAATGTCTTGAGAGAATACATCAAACAAACAAAAGCGATTCTTTTTGAAGGCGACGGATACAGCGAAGCATGGGAAAAAGAAGCTAAAAAACGTGGATTAAGCAACCATAAAACAACACCTGAAGCGTTAAAAGCAAAAGTGTCTAAAAAAGCAATTGCATTGTTTGGAGAAATGGGTGTAATGAACCATGTTGAGGTTGAATCACGTTATGAAATTGAACTAGAAGAATACGTGAAAAAAATTCAAATTGAAGGTAGAATTTTAGGTGATATTGCTCGAAATCATGTGGTTCCAACAGCTATTCGTTACCAAAATGTATTGATTGAAAACGTAAAAGGATTGAAAGAAATCTTTGGTGCTTCATTTGAAAAAATTGCTAAAGAACAAATTTCATTAATCAAAGAAATTTCGGAACACATTGAAGGTATTAATACCAAAGTGGAAGCCATGACCGAAGAACGTAAAAAAGCAAACGCTTTAACGAATACCGAGAAAATGGCAGCTGCGTATTGTGATAAAGTAAAACCATACTTTGAAGAAATTCGTTACCACGCTGACAAATTAGAATTGTTAGTAGACGATGAACTTTGGACATTAACAAAATACAGAGAATTGTTATTTACGAAGTAATAAAAATAGAAATCCCAATCAAACGATTGGGATTTTTTTTGTTGTTATGGAATCGAATTCCGAGCTATTGGGTATTTTTTTTTAACTTTTTAAAATTATTACATTAAAAAAAATGCCTAATTAAACCATCAATTAAAGAAAAAATACTATTTTCGATAGACCAAATTCTACCAATATGAAAAACCTATTATTCCTGTTGTTGTTCATTGGCTCTATTGCTTGTGGGCAAACTAAATTCACTGTTTATTTTGATACCGATTCGCACCAATTAACAATAAGCGAATTGAATCGTTTTGATGACTTTTTCAGGAACAAAAACGTCAAGTTTATTAAACTAGTTGGTTACTGCGATGCCAGAGCCTCAAATGTCTACAATGATAGTTTGTCTTTAAGAAGAACGGAATTTATTTATCAATTAATTGAGAAAACAACCAATCAAAAAGTAACTGAAATGGTCGGACAAGGCGAAAAATTTCAGCAAGATCCTACTTTGGCTTTAAATCGAAAAGTAGATATTTTTTACACAGAAATCCCTTCAGAAGAGCCAGTAAAGGTAGTTCCAAGAAGTTTAAATTTTCAGGTTTCAAATGCTAAAGTAGGCGATAAGCTCATTCTAAAAAACCTTTATTTTTATAATCGCTCAGGAATTTTACGTCCCGAATCTAAACCAGTTGTTGAAGAATTACTGGCTATTATGCGCGCCAATCCAAAACTAAAAATCGAAATTCAAGGACATATTTGTTGCCAACTAGGAACCGATGAAGAAGATACGGCAAAAACAAGAGCAATTACAGTATATAATTACTTGATAGACAATCGAATTAACAAATCCCGATTGAGTTATACCAGTTTTGGTAGTTCAAAACCAATTCATCCTATTCCCGAAAAAACGGAAGAAGAGCGCAACGCAAATCGCCGAGTAGAAATCCAAATTATTGAAAATTAACTTTGGCATACTTTTGTATGTAGTATATTTGTTGTTATTTCGTAAAAAGTAAAAAATGAAGGTTGTATTTTCAATACTATTGTTTGGTTTCGGGTTTGGCGCTTTTTCGCAAGAACAAGTTGCGTTCTATTTTGACACCAATAAATTTGAATTGAATGCTTCTGAATCATCCAAACTTCATCAATGGATTGCAGAAAATAAAACGTCGAAAATTTTGTCCATCACGGGTTCAACTGACGAAGTGGGGAGTTTAGGTTATAATGATACATTATCGCAAAAACGAGTTTCGCACATTTTTAATCTAGTCAAAGGAACCGTAAACATTAGACCCGATTTTAAAAGTATTTCTTTGGGCGAAAAAGGCGCAACTTCAGTCAATAAAGCAGAAAATAGAAAGGCCATCATTCATTTTTTACAAGAAAAAGATTTGGCCAAGGAAAATGAAATTTTAGGAATAAAAGATACCATCGAAGTAATAATTCCTGAAAATACAACGTTAGCAGAAAAGATAAAGTTGGCTAAAGTAGGAACCAAAATAGTGTTGAAGAACATAAATTTTTATCAAAACACTTTTGCAACCGTTCCAGAATCGCAAGGAGCGCTGTATGATTTGCTTTTTGTGATGCAAAATAACGAGAATTTAAGAATCGAAATTCAAGGGCATATTTGTTGTATTGATAAAGATTTCCGCAATCTTTCTACCGATAGAGCAAAACAAGTTAAGCGTTTTTTGGTTTTTAATGGAATACCGCAGCATAGAATTCAAGCGAAAGGTTTTGGTGTTTCGCAACCCATTTATCCAATACCTGAAGCAAGTGCAGAACAAGCAGCAGCTAATAGACGAGTTGAAATTGAAATTTTAAATAAATAGAGAAATGAAAAAAATAATTGCATTAATAGTACTATCAACTGTATTTTCAACTATAAGTTGCGATAAATGTGAAGAGGGCGATAGAGCCACTCCGGCTTCTTTTTTTGTAGCCATTGTTGATGCCACTACTGATGAAAATGTGTTTGAAAACGAAACGTTTTTACCCACTCAAATTGTGATTAAAGATTTGGATGATAAGCTGGTTCCGTTTCGATTTATACCCAATTCAAATTTGATCCAAATCTTTCCAAATACTCAAAATGTAGTGGATAATACCATTGAATTGACTTTGAATAATCCAATAACTTTAACTGTAGAAGAAATACAAATTACCAACGATCTTTCAGCTAAAGAAGAAGAATGTTATACAACCTACAAAGTAGAAAACGTTCAAGTTCCAAATAATATATCAAATGTAGTGGATGGAATTTATGTGATAAAAATTTAAGATTTTTATAAATTCAAACTTCTAAATTCTAAATTTTAAAACTATCTTTGCGGAACAACAACAACACACACAATTCATGAGTTCTGATACCAGTAAACGTTATAATTTACGAGGAGTTTCGGCTTCTAAAGAAGACGTGCATAACGCCATTAAAAACATCGATAAAGGATTGTTTCCGCAAGCCTTCTGTAAAATTATCCCCGATTATTTGACCAATGATGAAAACTATTGCATCATTATGCATGCCGATGGCGCAGGTACAAAATCTTCCTTAGCGTATATGTATTGGAAAGAAACGGGTGATATTTCTGTTTGGAGAGGTATTGCACAAGACGCGTTAATTATGAATATTGACGATTTATTATGTGTTGGAGCAACCGATAATATTTTATTGTCATCTACTATCGGAAGAAATAAAAATTTAATTCCAGCGGATGTTATTTCTGCTATTATTAATGGTACGGAAGAATTAATTGCAGAATTAAAAAAACACGGTGTTACAATTCATTCCACAGGTGGTGAAACGGCTGATGTAGGCGATTTAGTGCGAACTATCATTGTCGATTCAACGGTAACGGCTCGAATGAAACGTGCCGATGTAATTGATAATGCAAATATTCAAGCGGGTGATGTAATTGTAGGATTGGCCTCATTTGGTCAAGCTTCTTATGAAACAGAATACAATGGCGGAATGGGAAGTAATGGTTTGACATCAGCACGTCACGATGTTTTTGCGAAATATTTGGCTCAAAAATATCCTGAAAGTTTTGACGCAGCAGTTCCAAACGAATTGGTATATTCGGGTCAAACAAAGTTAACTGACGCTGTTAAAAATAGTCCAATTGATGCTGGAAAATTAGTGCTTTCTCCAACCAGAACATATGCGCCAGTTATTAAAAAATTACTATCTAAATACAATTCAAATCAAATTCACGGAATGGTGCATTGCAGTGGAGGTGCCCAAACTAAGGTGCTTCACTTTGTAGACAACGTTCACGTGATTAAAGATAATTTGTTTCCA
>CAISYO010000217.1 GCA_903889745.1 uncultured Bacteroidota bacterium
AAACATTGTCTAATTTTTGAAAAGGCAATCCAAAAATTAAATCATGGCTAATAGAAGTATACCCAATTTCTTTTGCCCAAAAAGTAACTTTTGCAACATTATGAAAGGGTTGGATGCGATGAATGGCTTCTTGTACTTTACATGAATAGTCTTGAACCCCAAAACTAACGCGTCTAAATCCCAAATCGAATAATTTTTGTAAATGCTGTTTGCTGGTGTTGTTGGGATGTCCTTCAAAGCTAAATTCATAATTAACGGCTCGTGTTGCTCGTTCAAAAATGCCTTGGATTAAGATTTCTAAATTTTCGGATGAAAAAAATGTCGGTGTGCCGCCTCCTAGATGGATTTCTTTGATAATAGGTGTATTCGGAAATAAATCACAATAGCCTTTCCATTCTTTTAATAAGGCTTGAATATAAGGATGTTCAACTTCATGCCGTTTTGTAATACGCTTGTTGCAGCCACAAAACGTGCATAAACTTTCGCAAAAGGGGAGGTGAATGTAGAGGCTAATCCCTTCTGTAGTGTTAGATTCATTAAACGATCGAATGACACTTGTTTTCCAATCGGACTCATGAAATAATGTTTCTTGCCAATAAGGTACCGTGGGATAACTCGTGTATCGAGGTCCTGGAATATTATATTTTTGTATTAAAGAAAGTGGCATAAGAAATATTGTTATTCAATATTCAAAAGTAACTTCCCTTACGGAACAAAAAAATGACATTTATCATCTATAAAATATAGTATAGACTATCTATAACAAGCTCCCTGTTTTTGAGTAAACATAGGACTGGTTTATGGGTATAAAAAATCCCGATAAATCGGGATTAATATTTAAATGTCATCAAAATCAATATTGGTAAAACTTTCAGACGATTTCATTTCGTCGTCGGTTGTTTCAGTATAATTTTCTCTTTTGAAATCTTTTTGGTGTCTTTCTGAAATAACTTCTTCCCCTTTTTGGTCTAAAACAAAATCAACCATTTCGTCTAAAATTTCTCTAAAAGCTGCAAAATCTTCTTTATAAAGATAGATTTTATGTTTTTTAAAATGAAAGGAGCCGTCTTCTTCTGTAAATTTTTTACTTTCTGTAATGGTAATGTAGTAATCGTCTGCTTTTGTAGCTCTTACATCAAAGAAATATGTTCTTCTTCCTGCTCGCAATACTTTAGAAAAAATATCTTCTTTTTCTATCATTTCATTTTCTCTCATAATCCTACTTTCAAATTAATTAGTTATAGCGAATCAAAAATCTAAAAAAAAAACGGATTAAACAATAGTTTAGCTAATTTCTTTTTCCGAAAGTTGTTTTACATACAAATCTTTATAATACCCATTTTGCTCTAATAGCTCATTATGAGTACCTTTCTCAATAATTTTACCATCTTCTAAAATTATAATTTCATCGGCATTTTTAGCTGAGGATACTCTATGACTTACAATAAGGGTGGTTTTGTCTTTGCAATAGGTTAATAAGTTATTTAAAATAGTTTCTTCGGTTTCTGTGTCTACGGCGCTTAAACAATCGTCTAACAATAATATTGGCGCATTCTTAATTAATGCTCTTGCAATAGAAACACGTTGTTTTTGTCCACCCGAAAGCGTAATACCACGCTCTCCTAATATGGTTTCATATTGATCATTAAAAGTTATAATATTTTCATGAACTACAGCTTTTTTTGCAGCTTCTATTACTTCCTCATCGTTTGCCTTTTCATTGCCAAATTTGATATTGTTTTTAATGGTATCTGAGAATAAGAACGCATCTTGAGGCACTACACTTATTTGATTGCGCAAATCATATAAATTAACCGTTTTTATGGGTTGGTTATCAATGGTAATTTCACCTTCAGTAGCATCGTATAATCTACTAATTAAAGATAAAATGGTTGATTTTCCAGAACCTGTTTTACCAAGAATAGCGAGTGTTTTGCCTTTCTCTAACGAAAATGAAACGCCATTTAATGCTTTGATATGAGTGTCTTCATACACAAAACTAACATTATTAAAAATGATAGAACCGTTGATTTTTGTTGGTAAATGCGTTGGATTTTTTATCGCAGGTTCTTCCTTTAAAAATTCATTAATACGTTTTTGCGATGCTTCGGCTTCTTGAACTAAAGAAGAAACCCAACCTAGTGAAGCAACGGGCCAAGTCAACATATTAATGTATAAAATGAATTGTGCAATAACACCAATACTTTCAATCTCGGGATCGTTGTTGATGTACATTGAACCACCCACATAAACTACTACCAAATTACTCAATCCAATTAACAAAATCATTAACGGCCCAAAAAGCGAATTTACACGAGCTAAATCCATTGCTTTTGTATTGCTTTCTTTAGTAAGTGCTAGAAAGTCATTTTGCTTTTTTTGTTCAATAGCATAGGCTTTTATTACTCGAATGCCCGAAAAAATTTCTTGAGTAAATGAAAATAAATTGGATAAGTTTTGTTGAAAGGCGCCACTTCTTTTATGAATTTCTGAACTAATTTTAAAAATACTATATGACAGCAGAGGAAGCGGAAGTAACGAGTATAAAGTTAATTTCGGCGAAATATTATACATATAAATCACCACAATGGTAAATCGCATGATGGTGTTTAAGGTATACATTACGGCCGGACCAACATACATTCTTACCTTACCAACATCTTCACTTATTCTGTTCATTAAATCACCAGTACGGTTTCTTTTATAAAAGTGTTGCGATAAATTTTGGTAATGATTGAAGATTTCATTTTTTAAATCAAACTCCACATAGCGCGACATCACTATTAAAGTTTGACGCATTAAGAAAGTAAAAAATCCGGCAATGATAGTTGTGGCTAATATATAGAGGATGTTTTTTAATAATTCATATTTTAATAAAGCAACGTCTTTTTGTGCCGATTTAACATAATCTTCAATGACCTTAATTGAATTTCCAATAAGCTCTGGTGTAAATAATGAAAAGATTTGCGCCACTATTGTAATCAATAATCCCAACAGGAAGCGATATTTATATTTGATAAAATATTTGTTTAAATATTGTAATTCTTTCATTGTATTTTTAGTTGTTGTACTTTTTTCCTATTAAATCCATTAAATGGTTATTGTATTGTTAATGAAGTATTGTTTATTTATCCAGCATTTCATTGCTAAATTATTAAAAAAGCTATGAATTTTTAATTCATTTTAAAATAATCCGTAATATTGTAATCAAATTTTGAATAATTTTCAAACCAAAACATAACGCATGACAGCAGATTTATTAAATGCTAATGAGCTTCATAAAGTAGATCCCGTTTTTGGACAACTTTCTTTTGATGGTCATGAACAAGTTGTATTTTGTAACGACAAAGATACAGGATTAAAAGCAATTATTGGAATTCATAACACAGTTTTAGGACCCGCGCTTGGTGGTACTCGAATGTGGAATTATGCCAATGAATGGGAAGCTTTGAATGATGTTTTACGTTTATCGCGTGGTATGTCTTTTAAATCGTCTATTTCTGGATTGAATCTAGGAGGCGGAAAAGCCGTAATCATTGGTGATGCTAAAACGCAAAAAACGCCTGAGTTAATGCGTAAATTTGGCGAATATGTAAATTCATTATCGGGTAAATATATTACGGCAGAAGATGTAGGAATGGAAACTAAAGATATGGACACTGTTCGTGAAGTAACGCAATATGTTACCGGAATATCTGAAGAAAAAGGAGGGTCTGGAAATCCATCGCCTATTACAGCTTATGGTGTTTTCATGGGATTAAAAGCGGCTACAAAATATAGATTTGGTTCAGATAATTTAGAAGGTAAAAAAGTATTAGTACAAGGAATTGGCCACGTGGGTGAAGTTTTAGTACAACATTTAACCGAAAGTGGTGCTATTGTTACCATCGCAGATATTAACGAAGACCGTTTACAACAGGTTGGAGCAAAATATGGAGCAAAAATTTATACCGGAGCTGATTTATATAGTGCTGAGGTTGATATTTATGCGCCTTGTGCTTTAGGAGCCACTATTAATGACGATACTATTCACAAAATTCAAGCTAAAGTAATTGCTGGTGCTGCAAATAATCAGTTGGCAAATGAAGTAGTTCATGGTACAATTCTTAAAGATAAAGGCATTTTATATGCTCCTGATTTCTTAATTAATGCTGGTGGTGTAATTAATGTGTATTCTGAATTGGCCAATTTAACCCGTGCGCAAGTCATGGAAAAAACTGAAAATATTTATAACACATCGTTAGAAATTTTCAAATTTGCTGAAACCAATAACATTACTACGCATCAAGCGGCTATGTCAATTGCTCAAAAACGCATTGACGATAGAAAAAATGAATTACGCAAGTAAAAGTTTTTAAATAATAATGTATTTTTGCAGAGCGAAAGAGCAATTACTTTCGCTCTCTTAATTTTATAAAGTTCTTAATTAGTTATGTTAAATAGAAGACATATCCGTATAAAAGTAATGCAGAGTATTTATGCTATGCACCAACATCAATCGGATCAATTAGATAAAGAAGAAAAATTCTTATTTCAAAGTATCGAAAACACTCAGGATTTATACCTTCTTTTGCTTTCGGCATTGGTTGAAATCAAAAAGAAAGAAGAATTATACATTGATTTAGCTTCAAAAAAACATTTAGCCACTAAAGAAGAACGCAATCCTAGTTTAAAATTTGTACACAATAAAGTGTTGATGGCTTTTGCTAATTCAGCTGCTTTAGAAAACGCGTTAGAAGAGCGAAAAATTAAAAATTGGCAACAAAACGATGACATTATTTTGTACTTAATTGAATCAATCAAGGCGAGTGCATTATACGAGCGTTACATGAGTAATGCAACCAGTAGTTTTGAAGACGATCGAAATTTTTTAGCCGATTTGTATACCGAAGTTATTGCGCCAAGCGAAAAATTATACGATTACCTTGAAGACCATAAACTAACGTGGTTAGATGATTTACCAGGAATTAACACCTTAATTTTAAAACAAATCAAACAATTAAAATCGGAACGTGATGTTGTGGTTATTCCAGAAGTGTATAAAGATGAGGATGACAAAGAATTCGTTAAGAATTTGTTTAGAAAAACGGTTTTAAACGAAGTAGAATTATCTAAAGAGTACATCGATAAAACGCCTAATTGGGATGTGGAACGTATTGCAGAACTCGATACTATTATTTTAAAAATGGCGATTTGCGAATTATTAAAATTTCCATCGATTCCTACAAAAGTGACGATTAATGAATATTTAGAAATAGCAAAAGAGTATTCTACGCCAAAAAGTAGTATTTTTATCAACGGAATTTTAGACAACTTAGTCAAAGAATTTGAAAAAGACAAAAGACTCACAAAATCGGGTAGAGGTTTATTATAAAATGTAAAAATTATGATGAAAAAATCAATTGGGTATTTAGCCCTTTCCGTAGTTTTAGTAACTACATCGTGTAAACAAGAAAGCGCAGCAGATAAAATTACTGATGCTGACATGGCTACTGCTCAAGCAGCAAAAGCTTTAGAAGGTAAATTTCCAAAAGTAAAATTGGATAAAGAAGTACATGATTTTGGAACCATTAACGAAGGTGATATTGTAAAAACTGAATTTATAGTAATCAATGATGGTGAAGTAGATTTAATCATTTCGGATGCCAAAGGAAGTTGTGGTTGTACGGTTCCTGAACCGCCAAAAGATCCTATCAAACCAGGAGCTTCTGCACCTATAAAGGTATCTTTTGATTCAAACGGAAAACCTGGAGCGCAAAAAAAGACGGTAACGTTAACCACGAACACCGAAAAAGGGTATGAAACCTTTGAAATTAAAGCCAACGTAACACCAAAAGCGGGCATTTCCGCAACCACTAAATAATATACTTATGAATGCAACTTTAATAATGCAGCTAGTGCTGATGATTGCCGTGTTTTATTTCTTATTAATAAGACCACAACAACAAAGAGCAAAAAAAGAAAAAGCGTTTGAAAACGGATTGAAAGTAGGGGATAGAATCATTACTAAATCTGGGATTCATGGTAAAATTGCCGAATTAACTGCTGACACTATTGTAGTAGAAACGATGGCTGGAAAAATCAAAATGGAAAAATCAGCGATTTCTTCAGAATTGAGTGCAAAGTTAGCCGCTAAATAATGCTAAGCTTATAAATAACAAAGCCGAACTTCAATTGGAGTTCGGCTTTTTTTTTGGTTCGGATTATAAATCCAATCTATTTACGTGTTACCCAATTTTCTATGGTAAGATTTTCAAAGTTTTTAAAATCTTTTGTATTTTCAGTTACTAAAGTTAGTTGATTTACAAGTGCAGTAACACCAATTAGCAAATCAAATTCATCATTTTGAGGTTTCCCAATTTTATTCAAACGGACTTTTTCTTCAGCATATTTTTTAATTGAACCATATATTGGAATAATTACAATACCTTTTAAAAAAACATCTACCGCTTTATGTGATTTTGTTTTGTCAGAACTATTTTCAGCACCATATCTAAGCTCTAAAACTGTTATTTCTGAGTTATAGCAATTTTCTAAACCTTTGTTTTTAATGATGGCATCAATTTCAAATTTTCCGCGAAGAAAATGAATGCAGATATTTGTATCAAGTAAATATTTCATCAGAATTTAATTTCTCTTGTTCTGAATTTTCTATTTTTTTTGATTTCAGCATTTATTTCATCAGAAGATTTTTCAGTAGAAAAAGCTCCAAAAGATTTAAAAAATGCATTTTCTTTACTTTTAGTATCTGCTTTTATTGATTTTGTAAGTTTTTCAATAAGTTCTAGTTTACTAATTGAATTTAAACTTTCGAATAAGCTAAAATAATTTTCT
>CAISYO010000218.1 GCA_903889745.1 uncultured Bacteroidota bacterium
AAACGGCATATCCGTAGCATTTTTAGCCATTTCAAGTAAGCCTCTATATTGCTCAATGTCTGAAACAATATCGGATGCATAATAATATTGTTCAGCTATTTTATAGTTACTAAAATAAGTAAGGCTTTCTTGGTATTTTACTATTAATTCTGATAAAACTTTTCTTGCTTTTTCTTTTTTACCCACTTCATAATACCCCATTGCAAATGGATCTACCATAGAATAATATTCAAAATAAGCGATAGGCATTTTAGACATAGCTAAATCAATTACTTTTTCGGCCTTATCTTTTTTACCTTCATTTATTAATGTTTCCATCAATCGAGCCAAATTAGTGCGATACGTAATGCTATTTTTACGAGTTTCAGGGTCATGATAAATAGAAGGATTACCGCTATTTCCCCAGTCCCATTTCATTACAATAGGGTACATTTTATCGGCATCTATTTGCCCCATTCGCATTGGATTAGGATCATCTGTAGGTGTTTTTACGGGAACCAATTTAAAACACATTCCATCTAATTGTAAATAATCTTTCATCCAAATGTAATCGTCTTCACCAAAACTTCCTCCAGTAAAATAAATAGGTCTTTTCCAGTTGTTTTCATTGACAATGTCTAACATCATTAAACGGTTTTTATATAGCGCTTTGTCTTTGATTGTAAATTCTATTTGAGGTACGATTGAATCATATAATTTTGGGTTAACCACCTTATTTTTGATAATTGTGTTTTTATCGATAGGTAAAATCACTTTTTTAGATGGAAAATAATTTACTTTATTACCGCTGTCTAATGTAATTTTTGCTCTTTCGTCATCTAAGGCCACAAATTTTAGTACTTCACTCAATAGCAAAGGTTCTTCGGTGCGTTCTACAAATAAACTATAGTCTCGGTTACTACCTTTATATTGTTCTCTTGTAAACGAACTTGGTATTGGTTCTGAGTCATGGGTTTTCATTTTCATTTGGTCAATATACCAATCGGTCATGAATAAACTAGTGTTTACAATTCGAATATCGGTTCTATATTCTTCAATTTCTTGCATGTACCACAACGGGAAGGTGTCATTGTCGCCTATGGTAAATAATATAGCATTTGGTTCACAAGAGTCTAAATAAGCCTTTGCCATTGCAAGAGCTGTATACTTGTTTGATCGATCATGGTCGTCCCAATTTTCTTTTGCAAGTAGCAATGGTGAAGCTATGAAACATACTATTAGTACAAGCGGTAAGGCAATTTTTGGTTTTATATAGTTGATCACCCATTCAAAAATGGCATACACTCCAAAAGCAATCCACATGGCAAAAACATAAAACGATCCTACTAAAGCATAATCACGTTCTCTTGGTTCAAATGGACGTTCGTTGAGGTAAATTTTGAGTGCCAGCCCAGTAAAGAGGAATAAGGCAAGTAATACATAAAAACTTTTTACGTCTTTTTTAGCATGATAAAATATTCCTATTAATGCTAAAATAAATGGCAATCCAAAATAGATATTTCTTCCTTTATTATTTTGCATATCAGATGTAAGATTTTTTTGCGATCCTACTAATAATTCATCTATAAAAGAAATCCCAGTAATCCAATTACCGTTCATGTCGTCATATTTTCCTTGGTTGTCATTTTGTCTTCCTACAAAATTCCAAAGAAGATAGCGTCCATACATATAACCAAATTGATATTGAAACATGAATTTCATGTTGCTGGCAAATGACGGTTTTTCAACAATTAAATATTCGCCATACGTATTTAAAAACTTATCATATCCTTTTAAATCAATTTCCCCGCTAGCAAAACCTTTTCTAAATTCGGTTACTAATTGAACCAATTCGTCTTCATGAGCATACTCCGGATTAATTTGAAACTCCAAAGGCTCACCAAACGTCATGTAATTAACATTGTGCTCGTTGCTCCACATACGCGGTAAAAAAGCCTTGTGTGCATCATCAGTATTTTGTTTGGCATTTTTGAAGTTATTGGTAATAATATAGGTTCCCGATTTGTAATCTCGCTCATAATTAGGTTTATCGTCTAAATAAGGAGTTATCGAATCTAAACCAGAATAAGCATCTGAAAATTGTGGGCCATAAAACAACTTTTGTTCGCCATATTGTTCTCTATTATAATAAGCCAACACTTCAGCGGCATCAGAAGGTTTGTTTTCATTAATAGGTGTATTAGCATTGGCACGAATAGGAAGCATCAACCATGTTGAAAATCCGATTAAGATAAAAAGCGTGGATAATATTAAAGTATTGTAAAAAACATGTCCTTTTTTCTTGGTATAATTTAATCCAAAATAAAACACTACTACAATAAATAGAAATGCAAAAATAGTTCCAGAATTAAAAGGAAGTCCCAATTCATTCACCATAAATATTTCGGTTTTACCAAAAAATCCTAAAGTAAAAGGCAAGAGTAATTTAAAAATAAATAGTAAAATAGCTACAATTACAACATTGGCAAGTAAAAAACTTTTTACAGTAACATTTTTATATTTTTTGAAGAA
>CAISYO010000219.1 GCA_903889745.1 uncultured Bacteroidota bacterium
AACTTTAACTTCAATTCCAAATGTAGTTTGCGACGCTATGAATAATATTCTGATTGCAGGGGTTTTTAATCAAAATTCTGATTTTGATCCTTCTGCAGCAGTAGTAAATATTACTGCAAGTACTACTTCTACATTTTTGGCAAAATACGATAATAATGGTAATTATTTATGGGTAAAAACATTAAATAATATCAGAAACAAAGGGTTAATACTCAATAATTCAAATACCAATATAACCATTTTTGGAACGTTTTTATCATCAACAACATCAGATTTTGATCCAGGAACACCGGTTTATAATTTAGACATAACTAATGGAACTAATTATTTTGCAAACTATGATTCAAGTGGAAATTTTGTTTATGCCAAGAATATTAAACCAACCATCACTAATTTAATAAATAATGATAGTCAAGGGATATACCTAACTGGGAATTTTAGTGGAACAAATGATTTTGATCCTTCAACAGGGTTTGCAATACAGTTTTCGGTTTTATCAAATGGTTTTATAGCAAAATACGATACTGTAGGGGCTTATGTTTATGTTAAGCCAATAGGTGGTAATAAACCCGCTAACCTGGTCACCAATTTAATTTCAACTGATGGTACTGGAAACATATACAGAGTCGGTACATTAAGCGCAACTACTGATTTGGATCCTTCCTCAAATACGTACAGCGTCTCTAGTCCATTAGGAACGGGAATTTTCATTTCTAAATATTCGCCTTCTGGAAGTTTCATTTGGGGAAATACAATACCTGGTTCTATCGGTACTTCATTGAGTATTGCTATTATGAATACGGACACAAATGGCAATACCTATATAGCGGGAAGTGCTGACGCAAATGGCGTTTTAAGTTCGTTTATGCTTAAATACGACTCGAACGGGAACAATGTATGGACAAAGCAAATTAACGGCACTATTAATGCTACTCGTAGAATTGTGTTTGATGCCCTAGGTAATTTTTATGTTTCTGGTACTATCACTGGAGCCACTGCAATAGATTTTGATCCTTCTCCTTTTGGCACCAATCTTCTAAACCCAAACAATCGCCAAGTAATATACATTGCAAAATACAGTCCTCAAGGGGAGCATCTGTGGGCAAAAACCTTAACCCAAAGTGGGTCAGATTCTTATGAATATTTATATGATTTTCAAATAAGAAACAATAGCTTATATGTTGTTGGTAGAATATTTGGAAACGTAATAAATTTTTCACCTACAGTTTCTTATTCAAATGTAAGTGACAATGGATTTGCCGCACAATATGATTTAAGCGGTAACTATCAAAATTCAGGAGTCTTTTTAGGTGATGAAACTATCTACAGTTCTAGCACTTGCACTTCAATTGCATTTGATAATGACGATAATTACTATTTAACTACCTTTTTTAGTGGTACAATAGATTTTGATTTATCACCTACTTCTGTTAATAATTTGACATCTTTACCTGACAGCACAGCGGGTTACTTGCGGAGTACCGCTATTTGTAAGTATTCATCAAATGGGATTTTGTTATGGGCCAAACAAATAAATGCACTGAATTCAAGTAGTGTAGTTTATATTAATACACTTCGTTCATTTATAAATACGAATAATGAATTAATTTTGTGCGGGATGGGTATAGGAAGTAATGATTTTGACCCTTCAACCAATGATTTTATAGTAGCTTCTCCTAATGTAAATGGTGTTTTTCTTCCGGGTATTTTTGTGGCCAAATACAACAAGAATAATGGAGATTTTACTTGGGCGAATAAAATAGATTCAAATGCTACTAATTTGTTTTTAAATTCTGTTAGCATGAATAACAATCAAGACTTGTTGATATCAGGTCAATTTAGAGATACTGCTAATTTTGATTTGTCTTCAGGGGTTCAAACACTAACTTCTGCAAATCCATTCTGGACTGATCGTTTTTGGGCGAAATATGCTACTTCATTGCTTGGTTTAGAGGAAAATATTATGAGTAATGTTTTTAATTTATATCCAAACCCTACAACAGGTATTTTAAATTTTAAATCAGAAACAAACATTTCTAAAGTAGTAATTTACAACATGCTAGGACAATTAGTACAACAAGAAAATATAAATGCATTAGAAGGATCAATAAATATATCTGATTTAGCTCAAGGTACATATATTGTAAAAGTTAATGATGTGGCAAAAGGGTATACTATTATTAAAAACTAGTTTATTTTCCTGCAAGGTCTTTTTTAGACCTTGTAGGTATTCATAAAAACACCTACAAGGTTTTGGAAACCTTGCAGGAGAAAATAAAAACCCTGTTAGAGTTTTATACTTTATCAGGGTTTGTTTTATGAAATAAATTCTTAATGACTCAATGCAGAAAAGAAATCATTTCCTTTGTCATCGGTAATAATAAATGCTGGAAAATCTTTAACCGTTATTTTACGAACGGCTTCCATGCCTAATTCTTCAAAATCAACCACTTCTACTGATAAAATGTTTTCTTTTGCTAAAATCGCCGCAGGACCACCAATCGAACCTAAATAGAAGCCGCCGTATTTCTTACAGGCGTTCATAACATCTGCACTTCGGTTTCCTTTGGCTAACATGATCATGCTTCCACCAGCGGCTTGGAATTCATCTACATAAACGTCCATTCTTCCTGCGGTGGTGGGGCCGAAACTTCCTGATGGCATGCCGTCTGGCGTTTTTGCTGGACCTGCGTAATATACAGGATGATTTTTAAAATACGCTGGCATTGGTTTTCCAGCGTCTAACAATTCTTTGATTTTTGCATGAGCGATATCACGAGCTACAATCAACGTTCCGTTTAATTTTAAACGGGTTTTGATTGGGTATTTTGATAACTCCGCTAAAATTTCAGCCATAGGTTTGTTCAAATCGACTTCTACCGCTGGCTCTAAATGAGGCGCTGTAGCAGGTAAAAACTGACCTGGATTAGTTTCCAATTGCTCTAAGAAAATTCCGTCTTTTGTGATTTTTCCTTTTATATTTCTATCTGCCGAACAAGAAACTCCCATTCCAACAGGGCAAGAAGCTGCATGACGAGGCAAGCGAATCACTCGCACATCATGTGTTAAATATTTTCCACCAAACTGGGCTCCAATTTGACTTTCTTGACAAATGATTTGTACTCTTTTTTCCCATTCTAAATCGCGAAACGCTTGACCCGACATATTTCCAGATGTTGGTAAATTGTCATAATATCCTGCGGATGCTTTTTTCACGGCTGCTAAATTCGCTTCTGCAGAAGTGCCACCAATAACGATAGCCAAGTGATACGGAGGACAAGCTGCTGTTCCTAAATCCATAATTCGCTCACGAACAAATTCGTCTAACGATTTTTCATTTAACAACGATTTTGTTTTTTGATATAAGAAGGTTTTGTTGGCCGAACCACCACCTTTTGTTAGAAATAAAAATTCATACGAATTTCCTTTTTTCGCATAAATATCAATTTGAGCAGGAAGATTTGAACCTGAGTTTTTTTCTTCAAACATCGAAATCGGAACAATTTGCGAGTAACGAAGATTTTTATTTTGGTACGTATTGTAAATTCCTTTTGATAACCATTCGCCATCTTCTACACCAGTGTACACGTTTTCGCCTTTTTTAGCTACCACAATTGCAGTTCCTGTATCTTGGCAAGAAGGCAATTGACCTTCCACGGCTACAGCTGCATTTTGTAATAAATTATAGGCTACAAAACGATCGTTATCTGTGGCTTCTGGGTCTTCGATAATGTTTCTAAGTTTTTGTAAATGTGCCGAACGCAACATAAACGAAACGTCGTCCATGGCTTCTTGTGCTAATAATTCTAATCCTTTTGGGTCAACCACTAAGATTTCTCTATCGCCAAGTTGTTCAATTTTTACAAAATCTGAAGTTAATTTTTTGTAGGTTGTATCGTCATTTAAAATAGGATACGGGTCTTGATATAAAAAGTCCATTGTGTGTAAGTTTTGAAAGGTAAAGTTACGGATTTTTGCCGGGATTGAAAAAATGAAATGTGGTTAATTGGGGATTTTAAAAAAACCAACTCGCCACAAAAATCGCTGTAATCACACAAATTAAATCGACTAAAAGCATCATTCCTAGAGTATAACGTGTGTTTTTCACGTTGATGCTTCCAAAATAAACGGCAATTACGTAAAACGTTGTTTCGGCACTGCACTGGAAAATACAGCTTAGTCTTCCGGTTAAAGAATCTGGTCCAAATTGCTTCATCGCATCAATCATAAAACCACGCGATCCTCCTGAACTAAAAGGGCGCAACATCGCTACTGGAAGCGAATCTGTGATTTCTTTAGCGACACCCAAATGCGCAAAAACAAACGAAATTCCGTTTGCAATATTTTCAAATAAACCACTATTTCTGAATAACGAAATAGCGACTAACATTCCCATAACGTATGGAAAAATAGTTACTCCGGTTTTTAATCCGTTATTTGCTCCTGATACAAATGTGTCGAAAATGGTTGTTTTTTGTGCTACGAATTTCTTCTCTTGAACGAAGGAAAATATCAAAGTTCCTCCGATGATTACTATCAATAATAATCCCGAAAGGTTAGAAGTAAAGTAATTTTTTTCGATTAAATCTAAACTGTTTACATAAAATAATAATCCAACAATGGCACCGATTACGCCCATTAAAACCGCTAGTAAAGAGGCACTTTTGAAATTAACTCTTTGTTTGATTCCAACTAAAATAAAAGCGGCAATTGTTCCTACAAATGAAGTTATAATACACGGCAGCATGACATCGGCAGGATTAGCAGCATGTTCGGCAGCGCGATAACCAATGATTGAAGTGGGAATTAATGTTAAACCTGCTGCATGCAAACACATGAACATAATTTGGGCATCACTGGCTCGGTCTTTATCTTCGTTGAGTTCTTGTAAACTTTGCATGGCTTTTAATCCAAATGGAGTAGCCGCAGAATCCAAGCCTAAGAAGTTTGCTGCAAAATTCAATGTCATGTAAGATATAGACTCGTGATTTTTAGGAATTGAAGGAAAAACTTTAGCAAATAGAGGACTTAGTTTTTTAGCCAATCGTTCAGAAGCTCCAGAAACAATTAGCAATTCCATAATTCCACAGAAAAATGACAAATAAGCCATTAACGGCAGAATCAAATCAAACAAACTGCTTTTGGTCATAGGCAGTAAACCATCTGCTTTTTGTTTTTCGCTGTATATTTTTACCGTTTGATTGTTGTACACATAAGTGGTGTCGGCATCAGCTTCATTTTTATTAATAATGAAAGTTTTGTCTTCGGCTTTTTGGACACTATCTTGTACAAATTTAGGCACTTCTTTTAAATATTTTTCTCCTATTAAAAGGGGTTCGCCTTGTTTGCCATTCAATACATAATCAATAGAATAGTATTGAGAAGAAAATAGTCCGAAAACAATAAAAAAGATTGACGAAATAAATATGACTAACCAAAATCTGCTTAAAACCATGTGCTATTTTTTTGTAAATGTAATATTAA
>CAISYO010000220.1 GCA_903889745.1 uncultured Bacteroidota bacterium
CACATACATTTGTCTTAAATCATTTGTAGAAGGCGCTGAATTATCAATGTTTTTCCACTTAGTATCAATGATAAAAGTTTCTTTAGTATCCCCTTCCCCTTTCTCTAAAACTATGTCAGGACGAATAGATATGTTTTTCCAAAACCCTGTTGAATTTTGACCATACACTTTAAATCCTTTGTCATCAGCAACTTGTTTCAGGCGAATCAATATGTATTCTTCCCATAAACTATTCATATCAAACAGCAAAGCCAACATTTGTTCCGAACCACTTTTGATGTTGGGAGCATAATTCAAAATGATTAACCGAGCAATTGCTAAAGCCGTTTCATAAGGTGCGGTTTTCCTGTTTTGTGGTAATCTCGGAAAAGTAGCTTCATTAGCTTGTATGGATTTTACCTCTGGAAAATTCAACTGCGTTGTTTTACATTTACTGTACAAATAAGTACCTTTTGAAAAGGTTTCAATAATGGATAACGCCTGACCTAAAACTTGGTGAACCAAATGGTCTTTATCATATACCTGATGCGTTGTATAAAAACGTTCTTTATGTACTAAGTTTTTAGATAAATGACCTGCAAATTCTAATTTTCCTTTTAACGCTTTTACATTGCTAGTCTCTTTGTAATATTGTTTTATTAGGCCTTGATGAATTAACAATTGTACTTCACTTAAAAACCATTCAAAGTAAATATCTAATAGGTGAATGGACTGTTTGGAAACATTAGCTTCACCTACTTTTTGCACTTTTAATTTACGAGTAACGCGCAACATTTCAATCAGTGCAGATTGCCATTTTTGTTTGTTTTCAGCAGATTCAGATTCATTTTTATCAATCTTTGGTAAAATCTCGATAGTTAAACCATCCACTTGAATAACACCTACAAACTGTTTGAAAACGATACCATTATGTTTTAAATCAAAATATTGATAATTGTGTAACGCATTCAATTTGGACAAGGCCACAAAATGACGTTGCTCAAATTTACCCTCTATCGGTAAGAAGGAATGTTCAAATACTTGTATGGTGTTTTCTTTAAGCATTGGCTATGCTAATAATCTTTGAATAGCTGTTTCAAAATTAATTTCAGTAAACGGAATTAATTCATATGATTTGGTAATATCAACTTCATTTTTAGTATCAAAGTCAGCAAAAATTGATTTTTCATTGTTAGCCGTTATGGCTTTTTCTCTTACAAATCCTTTACCTAATACCAAACCTATTTTTCCATAATCATTATAAAAATATTCTTGAAGTAATGGCATTATGTTTTTATCAAATGAATTTAAAAGATTTAAAGCATCGTTTTTATTTTTACTAGATTCTTTTTCAAAAAGCAACTTTTTTAATTTATCAATTTCTATTTTTAATTCAAAGTTCTCATGCTTTGAATTTTTTAATTCCAAAAGTAAATTTAGACCTTCTATTGCTTCTTTTATTTCATTTATTTCAGATGATGTTTTCTCTAGAAAATATGAATGACCAATAACATAATCTCTACCCAACAACATTTCAATCCTTGTATTTATTTTTTTTAATATATCAGTAACTTTACAGTTATATATTAAATAATCAAGTTCTTTAATTTCATAATCTGGCATCATCTCCACAAAACTAAAACGACGTCTTAAAGCCGTATCTAATGCTTCTACACTTCTATCAGCAGTATTCATAGTACCTATGATATAAACATTTGAAGGCACACCGAATTTTTTCTTACTATACGATAAAGTAACCTCTAGTGCTTCTACTTCTCCTATTCGTTTACTATCCTCAATTAGGGTAATTAATTCACCAAAAATCTGAGATACATTTCCTCTGTTGATTTCGTCAATAATCAAAACATGTGGTAATGCTGGTAGAATATTTTCATGTTGAATGACTTTTTGATTTTGATTAATTTTTTGATTAATAAAATTCAATATAGACCAATATGCCGTAGAGTTTGAACCACCAATTACACCTCTAAATTCTTTATCAATATTCTTTACTACTGATAAATTAGGAAATGCTTCCTGTAGTTTTTTTGCTCTTGAATAGGATACGGTATATTCTTTAGCATCGTCAGAATAGATTGGCTTTAATTTTAAGTTACCTCTTTCAGAAATTTAAACTACATTTAATCCTAAATTA
>CAISYO010000221.1 GCA_903889745.1 uncultured Bacteroidota bacterium
AAATCATCATTATTAATCTGCTTCTTCGCCATTTATTATTTTTGAATTTATGCAAAGGTATCAAATTTTGTCATTATTTTTGAACCTTAACATAAGATTAAAACTTATTCTTAGTAAATGAAGATAATCAAACTCAATGCCATAGATTCAACCAATCGTTTTTTGAAGGAATTGGCACAAGAAGCAACTGCTGAAAATTATACGATTGTAGTGGCCAATCAACAAACTGATGGGAAAGGTCAACGTGGTGCTTCTTGGATTTCAGAAAGTGATAAAGGATTGACATTTAGCTTACTATATCATAATTTACAAGAATCAACTAGTAATTTATTTGCTTTAAATTGTATTGTAGCATTAAGCATTGTGGAAGCTTTACAGTCGATAAGTTTTATTAGATTCCAAATTAAATGGCCAAACGACATTTTGGCAGAAAATAAAAAGATAGGCGGTGTTTTGATTGAGAACAGCTTTAAAAACCAAAATGAAATAGTTTCTATTATTGGAATTGGTATTAATGTTAATCAACTTCATTTTGAGAATTTACCCCAAGCTTCTTCATTGGCGCTTTTAGAATGTAAAACTTTTGATAAAGAAGAAATTATGTTGTTAATAGCTAAACAGCTGCAATTTAATTTGGAAAATGCACAAAAAATAGGTGTTGATTTTTATTGGGAGCGATATCATGAACTACTATATAAACGAGGAATAGTTTCAATTTTTGAAGATGTTCAAGAGAATAGATTTGTAGGTAAAATTATTGCGGTTACCCAGGAAGGAAAATTACAGTTGGAATTAGAGAATAATTTGATTTCGTTTTTTGACCTCAAAGAAATTAAAATGCTCTTTTAACTAAAACATGCTTAAAAAATAGTAAATCCTTTGTTAAACTTTACGAATTGTATTTTGTAATTAAGTACATTTGTGTCAATTTTTAAAAATACATTCCTCATTTCATATGGAAAAAAAAATAAGCTCTTTTCTGTTTTCGACTCGTTTAATGGCCGTTTTGTTTATACTTTTTGCTGCCGCAATGGCTGCAGGTACTTTTATAGAAGACGCTTACAATACTGATACCGCAAGGGTTATTGTTTATAATTCATGGTGGTTTGAATCCATTATGGTGTTTTTTGTGATTAATTTCATAGGTAATATGAAACGTTACCAATTACACAAGAAAGAAAATTGGGCTACGTTATTATTACACCTTTCTTTTATACTCATTATTATTGGTGCATTTGTAACTCGATATATCAGTTATGAGGGAATGATGCCAATACGTGAAGGCGAAACAGCAAATATTGTTTATTCAGATAAACCGTATTTGACGGTTTTAGTTGATGGCGAATATAAGGGTGAAATGAAACGAAAAACCTTTGAAAAAGACCTTATTTTAGCGCCTGAAGTTAAAGACGATACCTTTTTAAATCTTTTTGCTAGTAATGTTTTTTCAATGGGTGGCGAATTCAATGAAATTCCTTTCGAAGTAGTTCATGAGTCTTTTATTTTGAATGGAAAGGAAACGATTAGACCTTCTGAAAACGGAACATTAATGATTAAAATGGTGGAATCAAGTGGAGGAACACGCCATGAACATTATTTAAAAGAAGGTGAAGTGCAAAATCTACACAATATTTTATTTGCCTTTAATAAATTTACAGAAGGAGCCATTAATATTACTAAAATAGGGGAAGCCTACACCATTCAATCGCCATTTGATGGTAATTTTATGCGCATGGCCGATAAATTTCAAGGTCAAGTTACAAAAAACACACCACAAGCCTTACTATTACGATCGTTATACAATATGGGAGGTGCGCAATTTGTATTTCCAGAACCTGCTATAAAAGGTGAATTGACTTTAGAATCTAATAATGATTTTAAAGACAAACAAACAGATGATGCTATAGTAATTAAAGTAAAAAGTCAAGGAAAAGAAGAAACAGTAACACTTGTTGGTTCTAAAGGAAAACAAGGTGTACCACAAAGTGTAAAAATTGGTGCATTAGAATTTACTTTATTCTTTGGAAGCAAAATTTACAACACCCCTTTCAATATTAAATTAGATGATTTTATTGCCGATAAATATCCAGGAACAGATAAAAGTTACTCTGCTTTTAAAAGTAAGGTAGAAGTAATTGATACTGAAAATAAAAATAACTTTAAAGATAGCCTCTTTATGAATAATGTTCTAGATTACAGAGGTTTTAGGCTGTTTCAATCTGGTTTTGATCCAGATGAAAAAGGAACACAATTATCGGTAAGTCACGATTTTTGGGGTACTTGGATAACTTATATTGGTTATTTCTTATTGTATTTTGGTTTAATGGCTATTTTATTCAATAAAAATACACGTTTTGCTAGTTTAAAAGAGAAATTAGAAAAAGTAAAAGCCAAGAAAAATCAGTTATTAGGTTTAGTATTGTTTTTATTTTCAACCTTTGTTTTTGCACAACACAATCACCAACCTAATACAACCGAAACACTAAAACTATTAAAACAGCATATTGTTTCTGAAGAACATGCTTCTGAATTTGGAAAAGTAGTTATCCAAGATGCGGGTCGAATGAAACCTATTAATACGTTTTCCTCTGAATTACTTCGAAAAGTATCAAAAAGTGATACATATGAAGGAATGAATTCGGATCAAGCGTTTATTTCAATGACGCAATTTCCTCAATATTGGTATAATTTACCTATTATTTATTTGAAAAGAGGAAACGACAGCATTCGTAAAATAATTGGTATTGAAAAAGAAGCAAAATATGCACCATTAGTTTCCTTTTTTGATGAAAAAGGCGGTTATAAATTGGCCAATTATTTAGATGCGGCTTATAAAGAACCTGTGCCTAATCAATTTCAAAAAGATTTTATTGATGCCGATAAAAAAGTAAATTTATTATATTCGGCGTTAAGTGGTCAGATATTAAAAGTATTTCCGGTACCTGGCGATAAAACCAATAAATGGGTGTCTTATTTAGAAATCAATCAGCCAACAGGAACTGCTTTGGATTCCATTAAAAATATTGTTCCGTTTTATTTGAATGCCGTTGATAAATCTACTTTGAATGATGATTATAAGTTACCAAATAGTTTATTAAAAGGTTTAACCGATTATCAAAAAAAGTATGGAAAAGCCGTAATGCTTTCGGAAAGCAAAATCAATTCTGAAATCATGTACAATAAGTACGATATTTTCAAAAGACTATTCTATTTATATATGTTGGCTGGGGTTTTGATGTTGGCTTTTTGTATCGTACAAATTTTTAAGGACAACAAATTTACGCGATTTAGTATAAATGTCTTTCATGGTATAATTGCGTTGTTTTTTGTTTTACATACACTTGGATTAGCCGTTCGATGGTATATTTCAGGTCACGCGCCTTGGAGTGATGCTTATGAAAGTATGATATATGTAGGTTGGGCAACCATGTTTTTTGGTTTTGCTTTTGGAAGAAAATCAAAGTTAACTGTAGCTTCTACAACATTTGTAGTTTCTATTATATTAATGGTAGCACATTGGCAATGGATGGATCCTTCTATCGGGAATTTACAACCAGTATTAAATTCGTATTGGTTAATGATTCACGTTGCGGTTATTGTAGCTAGTTACGGACCGTTTACTTTAGCCATGGTACTTGGATTAGTCGCTTTATTTTTAATGATTTTCACCAATGCAAAAAATAAAAATAAAATCAAATTAAGCATCGACGAAATCACATATATCAACGAAATGGCGTTAACTGTTGGTTTAGTAATGTTAACCATAGGGAATTTCCTTGGTGGACAATGGGCTAATGAAAGTTGGGGACGTTATTGGGGTTGGGACCCAAAAGAAACTTGGGCGTTGATTAGTATTATGGTATATGCGTTTGTAATTCACGCGCGTTTTGTTCCTGCATTACGAGGACGTTGGATTTATAGCGTGATGAGTGTTTTAGCGTTTGCTTCGATTTTAATGACGTATTTTGGAGTTAATTTCCACTTGAGCGGTTTACACAGTTATGCTTCGGGTGAAAAACAAAATGTTACTTATTATTTCATCATACTTGCAGTTGTATTAGTAATTGCTGCAATTGCTTATATTCCTTATAAAAAGCATTTGAAAAAATAATTAAATATAAAAAAAAGCTGTCTTTTTGATAGCCTTTTTTTATGAAATGTTTAGCAACAATATCATTAACAATTAATTACATTTGATAAAAATATGATCATGAAAAAATCACTACTTCTGTTTTTAGCAATTTCATTATGGAGTTGTCAAAATCAGGCACAAAAAAAAGAAACAATTACAATAGCAACCTCTATGACAAAAGAAACAATATACCAATTTAAAGTTCAGGACTTGGCAGGTGACGAATTCGATTTTGCAACCTTAAAAGGAAAGAGAATAATCATTGTTAATACGGCTTCAGAGTGTGGATTAACGCCTCAATATGAGCAATTACAAGCGGTTTATAAACAGTATAAAGATCAAAATCTTGTTATCGTAGGTTTTCCCGCTAATAATTTTGGAGCACAAGAACCTGGAAGTAATGCGCAAATTGCTTCGTTCTGTCAAAAAAATTATGGAGTAACGTTTCCTATGATGGCTAAAATATCGGTTAAAGGAAATGACATGCATCCTGTATACCAATTCTTAACCCAAAAAGCCAAAAACGGATTAGAAGATAGCAGTGTACAATGGAATTTTCAAAAATATCTTATTAATTCGAATGGAGAATTAGAAAAAGTGATTGCTCCAAGTACGTTACCAACTGATGCCGAAATCATTAATTGGATTGAAGGGAAATAAATAAAAAACGATCAATTTTTAAATTCCAAATTCCAATCTATTACATTTTTTGGAATTTGGATTTTTTTTATTGGAATTTTCCTAAAGCATTTTCTGTACAATAACCGAATGCAACCAGCGGTCAAATTTGTAACCGGATTCTTTAATAAAACCAACTTCTTCAAAGCCAAATTTCTTATGAAAATCGATACTAGTTGTGTTTTCAGAATCGATGACACCAATTAATGTGTGCAAATTTTGTTGCTTGGCTAAACTAATTAATTCGGTTAATAGTAGTTTGCCAATTCCTTTGCCAATGTGGTTTTTATGTGCATATACCGAATGTTCAGCAGTAAATTTATAAGCTTCTCTAAATCTAAATTCACTATAAAAGCCAAAACCTACTACTTCGCCATTTATTTCGGCAACAACTATTGGATAACCTTTCAACAGTTTCTCTTCAAAAATAACCTTTTGAGCAGCTAATGTGCGAATATTGTAATCATATAAAGCCGTTGAATTTAGAATGGCATCGTTAATGATGTCTAAAATGGCAGCAGTATCTTCACGGTGATAAGGTCTGATTTTTATTTCCATAGTTCAAAAGTAGTATTTTTGATTTAAACAGTATAATTATACTCCGCAACTTTGTAACTTTGTAGCTTACAACTAAAACACAATGAAGTATCCGAAAATTCCTTTAGCGCAAAGTATTTTAGAAATTTGTCAGCAAAAAGGAGTGAAATATATTGTAATTTCTCCTGGTTCAAGAAATGCGCCTTTGACGATTGGATTTACTAATAATCCGTTTTTCAAATGCTACAGTATAGCAGATGAACGTTGTGCCGCTTTTTTTGCATTAGGAATTGCACAACAAATTCAGCAGCCAGTTGTTGTTGTATGTACTTCGGGTTCGGCGTTATTGAATTATTATCCTGCTTTTGCCGAAGCTTTTTATAGCCAAATTCCTTTAGTGGTGCTTTCGGCAGACCGACCACAACATAAAATTGATATTGGTGACGGACAAACCATTCGTCAAGAAAATGTATTTGCAAATCATAGTTTATTCAATGCTAATTTATCCGAAAATAATTCGCTAGAAAATGATCATCTCGTGCAAATGGCATTGCATACTTCGGTTGCAAAAAAAGGACCAGTACATATCAATGTTCCGTTTGAAGAGCCTTTGTATGAAACAGTTTATGATTTACAAGTTTATCCTAAAATCATTGAGTTTACTACCGAAAAAAAACCGTTTGATATCGACCCTTCAACGCTTGCTGCTTGGAAAAGCGCCTCTAAAAAATTGGTTTTAGTAGGTGAGTTGTTTCCAAATTCTGTAGAACAGCGTTATTTAGAACTTTTAGCAAATGATCCAAGTGTAGTCGTTTTAACCGAAAAGACTTCTAATTTACATCATTCAACTTTCATTGATCAAATTGATACCTTGATTACACCATTTGATGAAGCAGATTTTAAGGCATTTCAGCCTGAAATTCTTTTGACTTTTGGAGGCATGGTCGTTTCTAAACGAATCAAAGCGTTTTTGCGAAAATACAAACCAGAACACCATTGGCATATAGACGAATTACTAGCGTATGATACTTTTGGAGCGCTTACAAATCATTTTGAAACTAAAATTAATGTGTTTTTAAGTCAGTTATTGACTGAAGATACATTTGAAAGTACCTATAAATCGAGTATTCTGTCTATTTGGAAAGATAGAGTAGCGAAACACAAAGAATACAATTCGAAAATTCCATTTTCCGATTTTAAAGTGTTTGATTTTATTTGTAAAAATTTACCCGAAAATTGCCAGTTGCAAGTCAGTAATAGTTCGGCAATTCGCTATATTCAGTTGTTTGATGTGGCGTCTTCTATTCCTGTTTTCTGCAATCGAGGAACGAGTGGCATCGATGGAAGCACGTCTACAGCAATTGGCGCTTCAGTGGTAAGTACATTGCCCACAGTTTTAATTACGGGCGATATTGGTTTTTTATACGACAGTAATGCGTTATGGAATAACTACATTCCAAATACTTTTAAGATTATACTAATTAATAATGGAGGAGGCGGTATTTTCAGAATTTTGCCCGGACATGAAGAAACTGAAACATTTAATACTTATTTTGAAACCTCACACCAGTTTAATGCCTCGCATTTGGCAAAAATGTATGGTTTGAATTATTTTAATGCAACGGATGAACTTTCATTAGACCAACAATTTTCTGTATTTCTTGCTCATAATAAACAACCTAGTATTTTAGAAATTTTCACACCCGAAAAAGTAAATGATTCGGTGTTATTGGAGTTTTTTAGGAAGTTGAAATAAAAAAAATCCTGAGGAAACTCAGGATTTTTTTTATTTTTTATTTTTTCCAGAGTTAAAAGTAAAGCGCTCTATGGGACTTTCTGGTTTTTGTTTTTTGGCAGCTGGTTTACCGGGTCCAAATGGTTTTTTAGGGGTAAAAGGCTTTTTAGGACCCTCTTTTTTACTATTGGTTGTGCCGCCTTCTTTTTGGTACACTTCTTTTAACGGTATTTTTGAAGTTTTAATTTGGTTCAGCACTTCCATAGGTTGTTTAGGATCTTCTTTAGTACCTCGTAAATAAATAACTAATCCGTTTAAGAAATTACGTAATAATTGGTCGCCACATTCCATAAAATTAGGATGTTCTTCATTACGAAACACATTACCTAATTCGCCTTTTGAAACCCTGAAATTTACTAAATTTAAAATCTCTATAATTTGGTCGTCTCGCAACTGAAGTGCTACACGTAACTTTTTAAAAACATCGTTATTGTTCATAAGTATTTATTTTACTATTCAAAGGCAAGCTCAAAAAATCTAAATTTTAAAAAGCCAAAGATACGCTTTTGCGAATTCATTTGCCCATAATTTTTCAGTATGCTTTCCGTTTACTATGATTTGTTTTTTGGTTAAATGCAGGCAAGAACAACGAGTGGTGTTTAATGCTGCAATCATCTGCTCCATATCTTTGGCCATGCTTTCGCTTTCACTATCACCACACATGAAATAGATTTTGGATTTAATTGTTTTTGTTTGTTCGGTAAGCGCATATACTTCTGGATTGATCCAAAAAGCAGGCGAAAACACCATAGCTTTTCCAAATATTTTAGGATATTTCAAAGTTGCATAATAGGAGAGTAATCCGCCTAGCGAACTGCCACCAATAGCTGTATGGTATTTACCTGTTTTTGTACGGTAATGCGAATCAATATAAGGTTTGAGTTGGTTTATCATAAATTCGAGGTACAAATTTCCTTGTCCACCACCATATTGTTCGTTCTTATACGGCGTTAATTCTTCGATGCGCTTTTCGTTACCGTGTTCAATTCCAACAACAATGATTTCGGCTTTTAAGCTATCAAGGGTTTCATCTATTCGTCATTCTCCCGCATAAGATGTTGCTGCATCAAATAAATTTTGAGCATCATGCAAATACATTACTGGATATTTTTTGGTTGTATGGGTATAATTTTCAGGAAGATAGATCCAGATTTTTTTAGTAGTTTGCAATTGGGGTGCTTCTAATTGAAAAGTAGTAATGTTTTTTTGAGCCCAACTTTCGGTAACGAGTAGTAAAAAAAAGAAGGAAAATAAGTAGAATTGTTTTTTCATTTTTTTATATTTGGTTGACCAATCACTTTATAAAAATACTATTTTGATGGAGACTTACCAAGAAAAAATCAGTTTGTTACAAGAAATGATCGCTTTTGCACTTGTTGATGGGGAATTACACGATCGAGAATATGATTTTTTAGAGCTTGTATCTCAAGAACTTAACATTGATAAAGCTACTTTTTTGAAATTATTTTCAGAGCGTGGTCAAACCAAAGTCATAAAAGATGAATTCAATAGAATTTGTCAATTTTATCGTTTAGCATTGTTAATGCATAGCGATGGTGTGCTTCATGAACGAGAACAAATTAAAATAAATGAATTAGGCATCAATATGGGATTGAACCCGTATGCAACAAAACGAGTTTTACAGTTAATGAAATCTTCGCCAAATCAAATGGTTTCGCCTGAAGTATTGTTAGCCCTATTTAGTGAACAACACAATTAGTGGCCAAACTGGTTTTCGTTTGATTTGATGTAATCTACAATTAAACTCACGACATCTTCTTCGCTTTCATTGGTAAAAAATAGTTCGTCTAGATCTTCCCAACCCGAAAGTATTTCTTCATCTGCTTTTTCAATCAAAGCAACTCGTTCGTCTAAATTAGTGGTGTATTTTTTTGGAAATATTTTAACCGCATTGGCAATTAATTCAGCTGTTTTAGGCGCGCTAATTTCTTGATACGATGTAATTATTTCTTCTACAAAATTACCAGCTTCCGAAGTGAAGAATAAATGAAAACCACCTTCACCCATAGCTCCTTCAAAAATATCAATGAAAACAAAAACTTGTTCTTCATCGGTTAATTCTGAAAAATCATCGGTTGCTTCTTTCTTTTCCCAAATTAATGTTCCAATCGCTTCAATGATGGCTACTTCGTCTTCTAGCTTTAGTATGTTGTTAATTTTATTCATTCTTTTTCTTATTATTTTCTATTTGTTTTAATCTTCTAAATTTACTTTTCCAAGAGACACTTGACGGCGTGACAAACTGATCAAGCCAAAACGCCCAACTTACAAATTATCTTGTAATGTTTTTATTTCGTCTCGTAATTTTGCGGCTTGCATGAAGTCTAGTTCTTTGGCCGCTTTTTCCATTTGTTTTCTAAATTCTCGAATTTTCTTCTCAATTTCGGGTTTGGATAAATATAAACTTTCGGGCTCAGCGGCTTTTAAGGCTTCTCTTTCAAAAAATCCAGTAGATACTGAATTGCCGCTTAAAGCACTACCCAAACTTTTATTTAATGCTTTTGGTTCTAAATTGTTTTCGGTATTGTATCGGGTTTGCTTTTCACGTCTGTAGGTGGTTTCATCCATCGTTTTTTGCATCGAAGCCGTAATTTTATCGGCATACATTATGGCTTTTCCATTGACATTTCGGGCTGCTCTTCCAACCGTTTGGGTTAGCGAACGATGACTTCTTAAAAAACCTTCTTTATCGGCATCTAAAATAGCCACTAATGAAACCTCGGGTAAATCCAATCCTTCACGTAATAAGTTGACTCCAATAAGTACATCAAAAATACCTTTGCGCAAATCTTGCATGATTTCAACTCGTTCCAATGTATCTACATCGGAATGAATATAACGACAGCGAATCGAAACTTTGGTTAAATATTTTGCTAATTCCTCGGCCATTCGCTTAGTCAAAGTCGTAACCAAAACGCGTTCATCTGCTTCGCAACGCAACTGAATTTCTTCGATTAAATCGTCAATTTGATTGGCACTTGGTCTCACTTCAATAATTGGGTCAAGCAAACCTGTTGGACGAATGACTTGTTCTACATAAACTCCTTCTGTTTTTTGTAATTCATAATCGGCTGGAGTTGCAGAAACATAAATTACTTGGTTTTGAAGCGCTTCAAATTCTTCAAACTTCAACGGGCGATTGTCCATGGCTGCCGGCAATCTAAAACCATATTCCACTAGATTTTCTTTTCGGCTTCGATCACCTCCATACATGGCATGCACTTGCGAAATGGTAACGTGACTTTCATCAACGACCATTAAAAAATCATCGGGAAAATAATCTAATAAGCAAAAAGGTCTTGTGCCAGGTTCTCTTCCGTCTAAATATCTTGAATAATTTTCAATGCCAGAACAATAACCCAATTCTCGAATCATTTCCAAATCAAAATTGGTGCGTTCTTCGAGTCGTTTCGCCTCTAAATGTTTGCCAATTTCTTTGAAATAATCTACTTGTTTGACTAAATCTTGCTGGATTGCCCAAATGGCATTTTGTAGAACATCGGGCGAAGTCACAAACATATTGGCTGGATAAATTGTTAGTTTTTCATAACGCTCAAGGACTTGTGCAGTTCGGGCATCAAAGGCCTCAATTTCTTCAATTTCATCTCCAAAAAAGTGAATGCGAAACGGTTCGTCGCCATAACTTGGGAAGATTTCTAAAATATCGCCTTTAATGCGGAAATTTCCGGGATTAAATTCGGCTTCAGTTCTAGAATACAAACTTTGTACTAAGTTGTGAAGCACTTTTGTGCGCGAAATGATTTGGCCTGTTGCTAAATTGATGACGTTTTTTTGAAACTCAACTGGATTTCCAATTCCATACAAACAAGAAACAGACGAGATTACAATAATGTCTCTTCGGCCCGAAAGTAGGGCAGAAGTAGTGCTTAATCGCAATTTTTCTAATTCTTCATTGATCGATAAATCTTTTTCAATATAGGTTCCGGTAACAGGAATAAAGGCTTCTGGCTGATAATAATCATAGTAAGAAACAAAATATTGTACCGAATTATTTGGAAAAAACTGTTTAAATTCAGAATATAATTGAGCGGCAAGTGTTTTGTTATGTGCTAAAACTAGTGTAGGCTTTTGTACTTCTTGCACCACATTTGCAACGGTAAATGTTTTTCCAGAACCAGTAACTCCTAATAAAGTTTGGTATTTTTCTCCATTTATAATGCCTTTTGAAAGTTTTTCAATGGCTTGAGGTTGGTCACCCGTTGGTTTATATTCAGAGACGACTTGGAATTTCATTTGGCGTATGGCAAAGTTTGAAAGTTGTAAAGTTACAAAGTTAGGATATTATTCGTTAGAAAAATCCCATTCCTTTTGTTGTAATGCGCTAAGAAACGTCCAGGCCACAAACCGACTTCTTTTTTGCCCTTGGGCCATTTCAATAGTTTTTATGGTTACAGCTCCTACTTTATTTAAGGTTCGGTAGATGGTTTTTAAGTTATCTTTTTTAGAGACCAAAGTGGTAAACCAGAAACATTGAAAAGGATATTTTACACTTTCGTATATCATTTGGGTTATGAAACCGATTTCGCCTCCAGCACACCATAATTCAGCTGCTTTTCCACCAAAATTAAGCTGCTTTTCATCTGATTTTAATTGGTTTACTTTTCGAGAATTAGCTTTTGAAGCGGCAGTTTCGGAAGAATGAAACGGCGGGTTGCAAATGGTAAAACTAAATTTATCTTCGGGTAAAATGATGTTTTTAAATATATAGCGTGGTGTTGTTTGCAGTTGTAAACTTATAGCTTCACTTAATTTCGGATTTTGTCCAATTATTTTTTTGCAATTTTGAAGCGCATTTTCATCGATATCTACTCCTACAAAACTCCAACCATAACTAGAATTACCAAGTATGGGATAAATACAATTAGCTCCTATACCAATGTCTAATCCAAGAATATTTTCCCCTTTTGGAATAGTTCCGTTATTTGATTCGGCTAATAAATCGGCTAGATAATGAATATAATCAGCTCTTCCGGGAATAGGCGGGCATAAATAATTGCTAGGAATATTCCAATTTTCAATTCGGTATTCCGAAACCAATAGCGCTTTATTCAAGGCAATTACAGCATCAGAATTACTGAAATCTATTGTTTGTTCTTCGTTATGAGTGTTGGTAATTACAAAAGAAGCTAATTCTGGCAAAGCCTTGATTAGTTTTTCAAAATCATATCTAAATCGATGTGGATTTCTTGGATGCAGATTACTTTTTTCAGTTTGAACTGTTTTGCTTTTCATTGAAATATTGCTCTAGTCAAATATAATACAATTTAAAGTATTTACAAGAAAATAAATGGCTAGTCCCAACATTCCATTAGTAATAAATCGCCAGATTGGTGTTCAATGGTTACTATACCATCTTCAACTACATGATTGCTCGTTCCGGTTCTATATCCTATTTGTAATTCTTCGTTATTGAGTGAATAAAAAAGGTTTTTTGTAATAATTCCAGTTACTTTTCCAACTGGAATTAATGATAAAATAGTATTTGCCGTATACCATTTATCAAATTTTGTAGGCAATAAAAATACTTTTGAATGATCATCAATGACTACAATTTTGAGTTGGTTGCGGTATTGTACAATTGTGGTAATATTGGTTAACGTATGATCGGCTCTTTTACCGGTGGCCCAAATGACATTTACAGCTTTATGCCCTTTTTCAATAAGGAAATCAAACGCTTTTTCTAAATCGGTTTTATCTTGATTAGGTGTTTGAACAATTTCCAGTGGATATTGCTTTTCTAAATACATTTCGGGATTAAAATCGCGATCAAAATCACCTAACACAACATCTACTTTTATTCCTAAATCTACTACTCGATGTATAGCCGAATCTAAAGCAATAACGAGTGGCGACCATTCTAATAGTTGCCCCATTAATTCTTCAGAACAAGAAGCACCATTTGCAATAATTAATGCCGGTTCTTGATCGTCTCGAACAATATGGTGTGATGACATGCTGCTGATTTATAATTTATTGTACGATATAACTTTTTTTATCTGTTTCGGAAACACTAAAATAGCCCAATGCAAAGTTATCAAAATTTGTTTGATTGATGATATTTCCTCTTACGGTTGCTGGTGGTGTTTGAAACGGACTTCCGCCATTTGATCCGGCGATGCCTAATAATACATTCATGTAATTGTAATATCGTTCTGAAATTCCTTGTAACGTGAATTGTATTTGATCATTAGTTTTTAAATCTTCATCGGAATACAAACCAAACATTTGATTGCCTTGAAAAAAATCATCGTCAATTACATCATATTCGGGGAGCAATCTTAATGAGGTATTAAATTGGGTTAAATAAAAATTATCAATGGCAACGTTATCTTGAAAAAAGAATTTGACTTCAATTTCATCACCTGTAAAACCGCCATTTTCGGTTTGCTCTACTGAATCAATAGTTGGTGCGGCAATCATATTTTCAGTGGCATTAAAAGTTTCGCCTTGATAAATTACGGTTAGCGTATACGTTTGCCCAATTTCTGGAATAAAATTAGTACAAACATAATTTCCTGTACCTGGAGTTTCTGTAAAATTAAATTGAACCGCATTACCATTGGTAACAAAAACGGTAGCACCAGAAACTACAGGAATTTCAGAAGAATAAAAATCGGTAGTAGTGGTTAATTTTATTGTTTGTTCATTTCCGGTAGTGCCTTTTTCCCATTTTAATGCAGCATCAATTACTAATTTTGCAGGAGCGGTGTCTAGTTCAATATCAACAACGTCTTCACAAGCAATAAAGAAAAGAGTACATAGAACAATTATTATTTTATAAGTAATTTTCATGCGCTTAAAATTTAAAGTTATAGGTTACACTAGGAACAATTCCAAAAATTGACAATCGAACGGCTTCATTATTTCCCGAATCTTGATTTTGTCTAAAGCTAATGGAAGCTGCATTTTTTCGGCTGTATAGATTATAAATTCCGAACACCCATTCGCCTTGCCAATTGCGGTTTTTATTTTTTGAAGGAATAAGAGTGGCAGAAATATCTAATCGATGATACGTAGGAAGTCGATTTTCGTTTCGTAAGCCATAAGTAGGTATTGTTATGCCTTGGTATTGATATTGCCCATTTGGATACGTTACCGGTTGCCCTGATTGTAGAGTGAAAATACTGCTAAAACTCCATTTTTCATTAAATTGATACATACCTGTAACCGATAAATTATGTAATTTATCCCAACCTGTTTTGTACCATGCTCCATTGTTAATTCCAGATTCTAAACTAGTTCTACCGGGTGTTTGCTGTTCAGATCTTGATAATGTGTATGAAACCCAACCATTTAATTTGCCTTCGTTTTTACGAAATAAAACTTCTAGTCCATACGCTCTTGCGTTACCATTTAAAATCACTTGTTCTATAGCATTGTTGGCAATCAAATCAGCACCATCAATATAATCCAATCGATTTTTTATTTTTTTATAAAATGATTCAATTTCTAAACTGTATTTACCGTCTTTAAGTTCTGAAAAATAACCAACCGCTATTTGATCAAGTATTTGGGGCTTTAAAAAATTATCGCTCGGCGCCCAAACATCAAGAGGAGTTGGGGATTGCGTATTTGAAATGAGGTGTAAGTATTGCGTCATTCGGTTATAACTTATTTTTACCGATTGTTGATCATTAATAAGATAAGCTACTGCTAATCGAGGTTCTAAATTATTGAATTTTGCAATTGTTTCATTTTTTCCATAGGCAACGGTTCCTGTAGGTGTGGCTTTTTCATAAATTTGTTGTTCAGCATTAAATACAACAGCTTGGTTATTTGCATAGGTATTAATTTCTTGATTCCCTAAACGATAAAATAAACTGTAGCGCAATCCATAATTAATTGAAAATTTATCTGAGAGTTGTTGTTCAACATCTAAATATAACGCCGGCTCAAAAGCATATTTTTTATCTAATTGATCTGGATTTATACCCGAAGTACTATTAGTAGGTTCAATTTTTCCAGGATTAAAATCATAATAAATGGCATTTATACCATAGAATAATTTGGTTTTATCGTTAAGATAATGTTTGAAATCATATTTTAAATTGTAGTTTTTTATGCCACTATCCCAATTAAATCCAACGAAATCTAGTGTTAATCCGTAATAATAATCGCTGTAAATCATTGAAAAATTTGAAAATAATTTATCATTGAACAAATGATTCCATCGTAAGTTGAATACAGTATTTCCATAAGTATTAACAAAACTGTTGTTGAGACTAAAAACATCGCGACCAAAATAACCAGATAAATAAAGGTTGTTATTTTCGTTGAGTTTATAACTTAATTTTGTGTTTAAATCATAAAAATAAGCCGAATT
Organism: uncultured Bacteroidota bacterium; assembly: GCA_903889745.1. GTDB lineage: Bacteria > Bacteroidota > Bacteroidia > Flavobacteriales > Flavobacteriaceae > Flavobacterium. Next base: position 15,508 of record CAISYO010000221.1, read on the forward strand.
TTTGTTGTTGGTTAGTTTTAAAAATAAATGGGCATACGAACTTCTGCCTGCAACTAAAAAAGAACCTTTTTCTTTTACTAAAGGGCCTTCTGCCATAATTCTACTCGAAATAAGCCCGATCCCTCCTGATAAATTAAAAGCTTTACTATTTCCTTCTTTTTGATAAATATCAAGAACAGAGGCTACTCTTCCGCCAAATCTTGAAGGAATTCCACCTTTGTACAATTTAAGATCTTTGATGGCATCAGCATTAAAAACAGAGAAAAAACCGAATAAATGAGACGAATTATAAACGGTGGCTTCGTCTAAAAGTATTAAATTTTGATCGGCGGCGCCACCACGCACATTAAATCCCGACTGACCTTCGCCAGCATTTGTAACTCCGGGCAAGGTTGTAATTGATCTTAAAATATCGATTTCTCCTAAAATAGCGGGCATTTTTTTTATAGTACTGATGGCTATTTTATTAACGCTCATTTCGGGCTTGCTAATACTTGTTCGATAGGGATTTTTATTAATAATTACAGCATCGAGTTCTTTTGCGTTTGCTTTAATTTCAATTGCTAATTTGCTATTTTCTTGTAATGAAATTTCAATTATTTTTGTTTCGTAACCAATTGTGCTTACTTGTAAATTGTAGAAGCCTTTTGGAACTGTTAACGAAAAAAAGCCATATTCGTTAGTGAATGTGCTTATTTTAAGTTCGGAAATTTCTACTAATACACCAATCATAGTTTCATTATTGTTGCTATCAACTACTGAACCACTTAGGGTTACTCGTTCCTGAGCAACACTTAAAATTGATTGTAATACGAGAAATACTATAAGAAGCTGTTTTTTCATAATTTAGGCATGAAGTTTGAGTTACAAATTTGGGAATTATAGTTGGCAATTGATTTAAAACTTATGTTAATTTATGACTAAAAATCAATTTATAGTTTAATTTTACATTTTAAAGCACTACAGGTTTATGAATTTTAAGTTTTTTGCCCTAATCATATTCTTTTTTTCTATGTTCAGTTGGGCACAGAAAGATACACCATTTAAGTCGCCAAAAATTAAATTAAATTGGAATGTTCCAGTTAAAACGGAAACCAAATCAAAAGCTATTACATTGCCTTTTAAAAGTGTGTTAGATAAAGATGATTCTTATTTAAAGCGGTATTCCATTTTAAAAAAGGATAATGGACAGGAAAGTGTTTTGGTTGAAAAAACAAAATTTAAAAATCCGGGTGAAGATTTAAAAAATAAATTAAATAATAGAGATAAAGCCATTCAACCCGAATATAGAAGTAATCAATTTTTAGGAGAGTTTAAAACTAAGGCAAAATATGTAAAAATAGTGTGTAGAGATCACGAATATCCTGACGGTGACCGAGTGAAATTACTATTGAATGATCGCACTATTATTAATGAAATTTTATTAGAAGCCAATGTTAAAGAATATTATGTAGACATAACAAACGGATTTAATAAATTAGATTTTGAAGCGTTAAATCAAGGTACTTCTGGACCAAACACAGCAGCTTTTGCAGTTTATGATGATTCGGGAAATTTAATTACTTCAAATGAATGGAATTTAACAACCGGAATTAAAGCCACTATTGTTGTGGTTAGGGAAGAAGAAAAAAAATAAGCATAAAAAAAGCGTTCCAATTTGGAACGCTTTTTTTATTTGAAAATTAAGATTTTAACCTAATTTCTGATCTAAATTTACTTTTAACGTTTGAAGGAAATCTTCAGTAGTTAAATAATCAGCATCGGTTAAACCTTCTGGTTTTACTAACATTGCTAAATCTTTAGTCATTTTTCCACTTTCAACCGTTTCAATACACACTTGTTCTAATGTATGACAGAAGGTAATTAATTCTTGATTTCCGTCAAGTTTTCCTCTGTGTTCTAATCCTCTTGTCCATGCAAAAATTGATGCAATTGGATTGGTTGATGTTTTCTTTCCTTGTTGGTGTTGACGGTAATGACGTGTTACAGTTCCGTGAGCCGCTTCAGCTTCAACTGTTTTTCCATCAGGAGTAACTAAAACAGACGTCATTAGTCCTAATGAACCAAATCCTTGTGCCACGGTATCCGATTGAACGTCTCCGTCGTAATTTTTACAAGCCCAAACAAATCCACCATTCCATTTCATGCATGAAGCAACCATATCATCAATTAAACGGTGCTCATAGATGATTCCATTCGCTTCAAAATCAGCTTTGTAATGTTGTTGATACACTTCTTCAAAAATATCTTTGAATCTTCCGTCATACGCTTTCAAAATAGTATTCTTAGTAGAAAGATATAAAGGCCATTTTTTAGTTAATGCCATTTGGAAAGAAGAATGAGCAAATCCATAAATACTTTCGTCAGTATTATACATAGACATTGCTACACCATCCCCTTTAAAGTCATATACATTCCAAGTTGTAGTTTCACCTGCTTCGTTGGTAAAAGACATAGTTAAAGTTCCTTTTCCTTTGATCACTTTATCGGTAGCTTTGTATTGATCTCCAAATGCATGACGTCCAATAACGATTGGTTTTGTCCATCCTTGAACATAACGTGGTACATTACTCATGATGATTGGTTCGCGGAAAACAGTTCCACCAACGATATTACGAATTGTGCCATTTGGTGATTTCCACATTTCAGAAAGATTAAATTCTTTCACACGCTCTTCATCAGGAGTAATTGTGGCACATTTGATACCAACATTGTATTTTTTAATTGCTTCCGCAGAATCTATCGTAATTTGGTCTTTAGTAGCTTCTCTGCTTTCGATTCCTAAATCATAGTATTTAATATCTAAATCTAAATAAGGAAGAATTAATTGCTCCTTAATAAAACTCCAAATGATTCGAGTCTTTTCATCGCCATCCAATTCTACTACTTGATTAGCTACTTTAATCTTTGCCATATTGTTAGGTTTAATTTCGATGCGCATCTTTTAATTTCGATGCGCATTAAGTATTTTTTTGTATGTTAAAATGCGGTCACAAATATAATAAATTCACTTCAATTCCGGGTAAAACCCAAGCGAAATCGTTTGAATTATTATTTTGATATTTTTAATCCAATAAATTATTAATTTGATAGTAATTGATAGGCAATTTTATTAGAACTTCAAATTTATAGCTGGTAATAACTTACTGCTCACTTCTCCAAATCCAACTCTTACTTGCTCATTTTGACAAAATCCACGAATAATCACAGTATCATTATCATTGATGAATTTACGTTCGCTGCCATCATTCATTTGAATAGGTTTTTGTCCACCCCAAGTCAATTCAAGCATTGATCCAAATGAATCTTCAGTTGGACCTGAAATAGTTCCGCTTCCCATCATGTCTCCTGAATTAATTCTGCAACCATTTATAGTATGATGTGCTAATTGTTGCGACATTGACCAATACATGTATTTGAAATTAGAACGAGACACAATAGTTTCTGCTGTATGTTCTGGTTTTATGGCTACTTCAAGGTTAATATCAAACGCCTTGTTTCCCTTTTGTTGTAAATAAGGAAGGGGAGTTGGAGATTGCTCAGGACCTTTAACTCTAAAAGGTTCTAAAGCATCCATAGTAACAATCCAAGGTGAAATAGATGAGGCAAAGTTTTTAGCTAAGAAAGGGCCAAGCGGTACATATTCCCATTTTTGAATATCACGCGCACTCCAATCATTAAATAAAACCATTCCAAAAATATGTTCTTCTGCTTCTTCAACAGGAATGGGTTCGCCCATTAAATTGGCATCAGTAGTAATAAAAGCAGTTTCTAATTCAAAATCTACTAATTTGGATGGACCAAAAACAGGATTTGTTTCACCATTTGGTAAAGTTTGCCCATAAGGTCTATGAACTGGTATACCAGAAGGAACAATAGTTGAACTTCTACCGTGATATCCTACCGGAATATGTAACCAGTTGGGTAATAAAGCGTTTTCTGGATCACGGAACATTTTTCCTACATTAGTCGCATGTTCTTTAGAACTATAAAAATCGGTATAATCGCCAATTTGAACAGGAAGCAACATTTCAATATCTTCTACTTTGAAAATGATAATTTCTCTATGTGCGCTGTTATCTCTAAGTTTAGGATTGTTCTCGTCGAAAAGTTCGGCTAAACGATTTCGCACCAAACGCCATGTTTTTTTACCGTCTGAAATAAAGTTATTTAAGGTATCTTGCATAAACATATCGTCAGTTAATTCAATACCTTCAAAATAACCGAGTTGTTGTAAAGCACCCATATCAATGGCGCAGTTACCAATTCGAGTACCTATCGTGATTACATCTTCTTTGGTAATAAAAACTCCAAACGGAATATTTTGAATAGGGAAATCGCTGTTTTCAGGGACATTGATCCATGATTTTCTGTTCGGATCATTAGCAATATTTGGCATATTTTTATTGTTAGTTTGTTGTTGAAAAATTATGAATCAAATATAAAATTATCTGGCAATCTAACAAACCTTTTTTGTAAATTTGACCTAATTTTAACGAAATATTTTTGCAATGCAACGCGACGAACAAATTTTTGACCTTATTCTTGATGAACAAGACAGACAAATTCACGGAATTGAATTAATTGCTTCAGAAAACTTTGTTAGTGACCAAGTAATGGAAGCTGCAGGTTCCTGTTTAACTAACAAATATGCAGAAGGCTATCCTGGTAAACGTTACTATGGTGGTTGTGAGGTAGTTGATGTAGTTGAGCAAATAGCTATAGATAGAGCAAAAGCTTTATTTGGTGCCGAATATGTAAATGTACAACCTCATTCGGGTTCTCAGGCAAATACGGCTGTTTTTGCAGCTTGTTTAAAACCAGGTGATACTATTTTAGGTTTTGATTTGTCGCATGGTGGTCACTTGACACATGGTTCTCCGGTAAATTTTTCTGGAAAATTATATAATCCAGTTTTTTATGGTGTAGAGGAAGAAACTGGGGTTTTGAATTATGATAAAATTCAAGAAATTGCTTCAGCCAATAAGCCAAAAATGATTATTGCGGGTGCTTCAGCTTATTCACGTGACATGAATTTTAAACGTTTTCGTGAAATTGCAGATAGCGTTGGAGCTTTATTGTTAGCAGATATCTCGCATCCTGCAGGTTTAATTGCCAAAGGATTATTAAACGATCCTATTCCTCATTGTCATATTGTAACCACTACAACTCATAAAACGTTAAGAGGACCAAGAGGTGGAATGATTATGATGGGGAAAGATTTTGAAAATCCATGGGGCTTAACTACGCCAAAAGGTGAAATAAGAATGATGTCGCATATATTAGATATGTCGGTATTTCCAGGTAATCAAGGCGGACCTTTAATGCATATTATTGCTGCTAAAGCAGTAGCATTTGGTGAATGTTTAACAGATGAGTTTTTCCATTATGCAATGCAGGTTAAAAGCAATGCACTAGCAATGGCTCAAGCGTTCAATAAGAGAGGTTATAAATTAATTTCTGGAGGAACAGATAATCACATGATGTTGATTGATTTGCGGAACAAAAATATTTCGGGTAAAGACGCTGAAAACGCATTGGTTAAAGCCGAAATTACCGTAAATAAAAACATGGTGCCATTTGATGATAAATCGCCATTTATTACTTCTGGAATTCGTTTAGGAACTCCTGCAATTACGACTCGTGGTTTAGTAGAAGAAGATATGGAAACGGTTGTTGCTTTAATTGATAAGGTTTTAATGAACCATACTGATGAAGCGGTTTTAGAGCAAGTGGCGGAAGAAGTAAATGAATTAATGAGCGAACGTGCAATGTTTGTGTTTTAATTTATAGTTCTATAATTTATTAAAAGAGCAGTGTTTATTCACTGCTTTTTTTATGATATGATAAAAAAAAAAATCCCGCAATTGCGGGATTTTTTATACTTGAGAAAGTGGATACTAGTTTTTGTATCTTCTTTCTTTGATTTTTGCTTTTTTACCAGTAAGTTCTCTAAAGTAGTAGATACGAGCTCTACGAACTTTACCTCTTTGGTTCACTTCAACTTTTTGTAATGCAGGTAAATTTACTGGAAAAATACGCTCCACTCCAATAGCTCCAGACATTTTACGAATAGTAAAAGTTTCAGTAGCTCCAGTTCCTCTTCTTTGGATTACAACTCCTTTGAAAAACTGAGTTCTAGTTTTTTCTCCCTCTTTAATTTCATAGTACACAGTGATTGTATCACCAGCACTAAATTCTGGGAAATCTTTTCTTGTAACAAATTCGTTATTAACGAAATCAACTAAATTTGACATAGTCTTTAAAATAATAAATTCGATTCAAAGCAACATTCACGTCTATCGCCAGAGGTTGATTCAAAGTGGGTGCAAAAGTATTAAAAAAAATCGAATAAACAAATTTCAGATTCGAAAATATTTGGAAAGGGATTTTCGGACAATGGATTTTCGGAATATCAGAATATCAGAACATCAGAAAATCTAAATTCATTAATCATTTTCCAATAAATCGGGTCTTCTGTTTTTTGTGTGTTCGTAGGCCATGTCTTCTCGCCATTTTTCAATTTTTGGAAAATTCCCACTTAATAATATTTCAGGGACTTTCCATCCATTATAATCGGCAGGACGGGTATAAATTGGTGGCGATAGCAAATTATCTTGAAAGCTATCGGTCAAAGCCGAAGTTTCATCACTCAAAACACCAGGAATTAAGCGAATAATCGCATCACAAAAAACAATGGCACCAATTTCTCCACCACTAAGCACATAATCGCCAATCGAAATTTCTCTTGTAATATGCATATCGCGAACACGTTGGTCTACACCTTTATAATGACCACATAAAATCATGATATTTTCATACATAGAAATTGAGTTGGCCATTTTTTGATTTAATGTTTCACCATCAGGGGTCATATAAATGATTTCGTCGTACGTTCTTTCGGTTTTAAGTTTCGAAATGCAGGCATCTATAGGTTGAACCATCATTACCATTCCTGCACCACCACCAAATTGATAATCATCGACACTCTTTTGTTTGTTGGTAGTGTAGTCTCTTAAATTGTGAAAATGAACTTCTACCAATCCTTTTTCAATGGCGCGTTTCATGATTGAAGCTTCAAACGGACTTCGCATCAATTCTGGTAAAACGGTAATAATATCTATTCGCATTCGGCAAATATAATAGATTATTTTTTAGTGGCCGATAACGAATACACCATTGGAATCTTATTTTTTAAATGTTTGATTCTGAATTTATTTGGTTCAAATTCTTCTGTTTCATTAAAACAATTATAAGGCGAATAATCAAATTCATTGAAGGAATTCAGTTCCAAACCATTTGTAATCAACGCATTTAGTAGTTCCGATGTAGGATGATTCCAAGTAATGGTTTGATTTGCAATTTCTGCCTCTCGATCGGCATAAGTTCCAGACTCATCTTCTATAATGGCTTCGGTATTAAAATAATTATAAAAAATCTCTTTAAAATCGTTATCAAACATCCAAACTATTGGATGAAAATCGGCCATAACAAATTTGCCTCCTGGTTTTAAAAGCTGTGAAATTACTTTTGCCCATTTGTCAAGATCAGGAAACCAACCAATTGTTCCATAACTGGTAAATATAATATCAAATTGTTCATTCAGATGATTGGGAGCGTCATAAATATCGCAGCAAACAAAAGAGGTATCTAAACCTAAATTTTGATTAATTTCTCTAGCTCTTTCAATGGCTTTGTCTGATAAATCGACACCAGTAGCCTTCGCACCCATTCTGGAAAAAGTCATAGTGTCTTGTCCAAAATGACATTGCAAGTGCAACACTTTTTTTCCTTTTACGTTACCAAGTAATTCTAATTCTATAGTATTTAAAGTTGATTTTCCTTGCAGAAATCCCTCCATGTCATAAAATTCAGAATCAATATGTACATCAACTTTATTGTTCCAAGTCAATTTATTTATATTGATGTAGTCGCTCGTTTTCATGGTATTTATTTTTGTATATCAAATCTACTATTTATTTTGTAATTTTGCACTTTCAAATTAAAATTCAAAACAATGGAAAACGGAATATACGCTAAATTTAATACCGCAAAAGGGGCTATTTTAGTAAAATTAACACACGATTTAACACCAGGAACAGTAGGTAACTTCGTAGGATTAGCAGAAGGTCAATTAGAAAATTCAGCTCGTCCAATGGGTAAACCTTATTATGATGGATTAAAATTTCACCGTGTAATTCCTGATTTTATGATACAAGGTGGTTGTCCTCAAGGGCAAGGTACTGGTGGTCCTGGTTATAATTTTGATGATGAGTTTCATCCCAGTTTAAAACATGATAAACCAGGCGTGTTGTCTATGGCAAACGCAGGTCTTGGGACAAATGGTTCTCAGTTTTTTATTACTCATGTTCCAACCAATTGGTTAGATGGAAAACATACTGTTTTTGGACATGTAATTGAAGGTCAAGACGTGGTTGATGCTGTTGAAGGTGATGATGCGTTAGAAAGTATTGAAATTATTAGAGTAGGTGACGAAGCTAAAAATTGGAATGCTATTGAAGCATTCAGGACATTTGAAGGTTCTCGTGCAAAAAGAATTGCTGAACAAAAAAAAATGGCAGAGGAAGCTTTAGAAAAATTAGCTGCTGGTTTTCAAAAAACTGAAAGTGGTTTACGTTACCAAATTATTCAAAAAGGGAATGGAACTGCTGCAGAAAAAGGTAAAAAAGTATCGGTACATTATCAAGGAGCTTTAGAAAACGGACAAGTATTTGATTCCTCTTATAAAAGAAAACAACCAATTGAATTTCAATTAGGCGTTGGTCAAGTAATTGAAGGATGGGATGAAGGTATTGCTTTATTACAAGTTGGAGACAAAGCTCGTTTTGTAATACCTTCTTATTTAGGATATGGCTCTAGAGGTGCAGGAGGAGTTATTCCGCCAGATGCAACATTAGTTTTTGATGTTGAATTGATGGATGTAAAATAGAATTGAAATAAATACATAAACAATCCTGAGACATTGTCTTGGGATTTTTTTTATATTTACCTCAAATAAAAATCAAATTATGAAAAAATCATTTTTAGTTGTATTCACATTTATGTTTAGTTTGCTTTCTTGTACTTCTCAAAAACAGGTAACAGCTCCAGTACAAACTATAGAAGTTGTAAGCATGAATACGGAAGAATCTGGAGAGAAAATGTTTCAAAAACGTTGTGCAGAGTGTCATGATTTATATGCGCCCAATGCCTATACTTCACAACAATGGGAACCAATCGTATTTGAAATGCAAAAAAAAGGAGGAATTTCTAACGATGATACGTATTTGATTTTGGACTATTTGAAAAAAAATGCGAAACCATAAAAAATGAGAATTGTTTCTATCTTTTTTCTATTTTTTTCATTGAACTTGCTCGGGCAAGTGCCACATTGCGGGTTTGATTTTACGTCTTATTTAGTGGTAAAAGTCCATGAAGAAGGAAAATCTGATAATATTGCCGATTTGAAAATTTCCGTGGTCAACGAAAAAGGAGAAGAAATCATTAATGAAAACAATAAATACAGTTGGAAATACGGTAATCAGGCTTTGTTTTTTACTAGAAATCATTTAATTAGCAAATCCAACGAACCTGAGAAATGGTTTTTTCCCTATTCGGGAGACACGTATTTGCTTTCCGTAACTAATACTTTTCCTGCGGAAGAATTTTACATCAAAATTCAAGATACAAAAGGAAAATTTAAAGAACAATTAGTCCAGTTGCAAGCGTTTAATATGTATATTTTGTGTTCTAGTGAAAACGAACGCCAAGCTAGAACTTTTGGGCCAAGAAGTAATAATCCAATAGAAGTAGTACTTTCACCTGCAAAAAAGTGATGGTATTGCTGTCGTAATAAACTTTTTTTTTGACTTGCATTTTCTTACTTTTGCAAGACAACACAACCTATTATGTACAAATTAATCATTCGCCCATTATTATTCTGTTTTGATCCCGAAAAAGTGCATTATTTTACCTTTTCACTCATTCGTATTCTGAATAAAATTCCAGGTTTTTCATATTTGTTTCAATCGTTTTATGAAGTAAAAGATGCTCGTTTAGAAAGAGAAGTTTTCGGAATTAAATTCAAAAATCCTGTCGGATTAGCTGCTGGGTTTGATAAAGATGCGAAGTTGTATCAAGAGTTATCGAATTTCGGTTTCGGATTTATTGAAATTGGAACCTTAACGCCTGTTGGACAAGAAGGAAATCCTAAAAAGCGTTTGTTTCGCTTAAAAGATGACAATGCGATCATTAATCGAATGGGTTTCAATAACGGTGGCGTTAAAGAAGCGGTGGAGCGTTTGAAAAAAAATAAAGGTGTTTTAATCGGTGGAAACATCGGAAAAAATAAAGTTACGCCAAACGAAGAAGCGGTTAAGGATTACGAAATTTGTTTTGAAGCGTTGTTTCCTTTAGTCGATTATTTTGTAGTGAATGTGAGTTCGCCAAATACTCCAAATCTTCGCGAACTGCAAGAAAAAGAACCACTAAAAAAATTGTTGCAAACTTTAGAAAACAATAAACTACAAACAACAAACCATAAACCAATTCTATTAAAAATAGCTCCCGATTTAACTGACGAACAGCTTTTAGACATCATTGATATCGTTAACGAAACTAAAATTGCGGGTGTAATCGCTACGAATACTACTATTTCTCGCGAAGGCTTACAATCGGAAAATAAATCAGAAATGGGCGGTTTATCTGGAAAACCATTAACGAAACGTTCTACCGAAGTGATTCGTTTTCTATCGGAAAAAAGTAATCAATCGTTTCCAATCATTGGAGTAGGAGGCATTCATTCGGCAGAAGATGCAATTGAAAAATTAAATGCTGGCGCAAGTTTGGTTCAGTTATATACTGGTTTTATTTATGAAGGTCCTGCTTTAGTAAAAGCGATTAACAAAAAGATTTTAGAGCAGATTTAAAATTGCTATCTTTGAAGCTATGAATCCAATCAAAATTATCGAGTGTCCGCGTGATGCCATGCAAGGCATAAAGCCCTTTATTCCAACGGAACGAAAGGTGAAATACTTGCAAGCATTATTGCGTGTTGGGTTTGATACTATTGATTTTGGAAGTTTTGTTTCGCCAAAAGCGATTCCGCAAATGCAAGACACAGCTGAGGTTTTAGCCCAATTAGATTTATCGGCAACTAGCAGTAAATTATTAGCCATAATTGCCAATACGCAAGGAGCTCAAAATGCTTCAATTCACAATGAAATTCAATATTTAGGTTTCCCTTTTTCGATTTCTGAGAACTTTCAAATGAGAAATACGCACAAAACAATTGCCGAAAGTTTAGTCACTCTACAAGAAATTTTAGAAATAGCTGATCAATCCAATAAAGAAGTCGTTACTTATATTTCAATGGGTTTCGGAAATCCTTATGGCGATCCTTGGAATGTTGAAATTGTGGGTGAATGGACCGAAAAATTAGCGAATATGGGTGTGAAAATTTTATCGCTTTCTGATACCGTTGGAAGTTCGACACCAGAAGTAATTGATTATTTGTTTTCCAATTTGATTCCGAAATATCCAACTATTGAATTTGGGGCGCATCTTCATACCACACCTGATAAATGGTTTGAAAAAATTGATGCAGCTTACAATGCAGGTTGTCGTCGTTATGATGGTGCCATTCAAGGCTTTGGAGGTTGTCCTATGGCAAAAGATGATTTAACAGGAAATATGCCTACTGAGAAATTATTGTCCTATTTCACTACCAAAAGAGAAAACACAAACACCAGTCCTATGAGTTTTGAAAGTGCTTATAATGAAGCAACTAAGTTATTTGGAGAGTTTCATTAATAAAAGCTAATTCCAGCTATACATTTCAAGATTTCATCAATAATTCTTTTTTTTGTGAGCACAAAAAAGAGCTTCTAAGGTCGCTTTTTTAGTACTACAAAAAATAGAATTCTTCAATAAAATGCTTTTCATTACTATCTGGGCTAAAAACTAAACACGAAATACTTATTCACTATTCACTTTTTTTTGTATATTTGCATGCAATTTAACATCTACAACAAATTGCACCATGAAAGCACACACTTCTAAAATCGTTGGCGAAGGACTTACATACGACGATGTTTTGCTTATTCCAAATTATTCAGAAGTTTTACCACGCGAAGTAAATATTCAATCGAAGTTTTCCAAAAATATTACCTTGAATGTTCCTATCGTTTCCGCAGCAATGGATACGGTTACAGAAAGTTCTATGGCAATTGCTATGGCACAAGAAGGCGGTATTGGCGTGTTACACAAAAACATGACGATTGAACAACAAGCAGCTAAAGTAAAGAAAGTTAAACGTGCTGAGAGTGGTATGATCATCGATCCGGTAACGTTACCTTTAACAGCAACTGTTGGTGACGCTAAAATGGCAATGAAAGAATTTAGCATTGGCGGAATTCCTGTAGTAGATGAAAACGGAATTTTAAAAGGAATTGTGACCAATAGAGATTTACGTTTCGAAAAAATAAATTCCCGTTCGATTTTAGAAGTAATGACCTCTGAAAAATTAGTAACGGCTGCTCAAGGAACCACTTTGCAAGAAGCAGAAGGTATTCTACAAGAAAATAAAATTGAAAAATTACCTGTAGTTGATAACAATAACAAGTTAGTAGGGTTAATTACCTTTAGAGATATTACAAAATTAACGCAAAAACCTATTGCTAACAAAGATCGATTTGGTCGTTTGAGAGTAGCTGCGGCTTTAGGAGTAACCGCTGATGCAGTTGATAGAGCAACAGCTTTAGTAAATGCGGGTGTTGATGCAGTTATTATAGATACCGCTCACGGACACACAAAAGGCGTAGTAGATGTGTTAAAAGCAGTAAAAGCAAAATTCCCTGAATTAGACGTAGTAGTGGGTAACATTGCTACTGCAGAAGCAGCTTTATATTTAGCTCAAAACGGTGCAGATGCCGTTAAAGTAGGAATTGGTCCAGGTTCTATTTGTACAACGAGAGTTGTTGCAGGTGTTGGATTTCCTCAATTTTCTGCCGTTTTAGAAGTGGCTGCGGCTTTAAAAGGAACTGGTGTTCCCGTTATTGCAGATGGTGGAATTCGTTATACAGGTGATATTCCAAAGGCCATTGCTGCTGGAGCTGATTGTGTGATGTTAGGTTCGCTTTTAGCAGGAACAAAAGAATCACCAGGTGAAACCATTATTTTTGAAGGAAGAAAATTCAAATCATATCGTGGAATGGGTTCTGTTGAAGCCATGCAAGAAGGTTCAAAAGACCGTTATTTCCAAGATGTTGAAGACGATGTTAAGAAATTAGTTCCAGAAGGAATTGTAGGTCGCGTGCCTTATAAAGGAGAATTGAACGAAAGCATGCAACAATTCATAGGTGGTTTAAGAGCCGGAATGGGGTATTGCGGATCAAAAGATATTCAAACGTTGCAAGAAAGCAGTCGTTTCATTAGAATTACAGCAAGTGGCATTGGCGAAAGCCACCCACATAATGTTACGATTACAAAAGAAGCTCCAAATTATTCGAGATAAATTTCGAAATACATTACAAAAAAAATCCATTCCGAAATATCAGAATGGATTTTTTTTATAATTGAGATTTGAAATTAAATCCCTAAATAATTACTTGGTGTAATTTGCATTAATTCGGCTCTAACTTCTTCAGAAACTTTTAAAGTTCCAATGAAATTATGAATCGCTTCTTTATTGATTACAGCGTTTGTTCTGGTTAAGTCTTTCAAAGCTTCATACGGATTTGGATAGCCTTCACGACGTAAAATTGTTTGAATCGCTTCTGCAACCACGGCCCAGTTTTTCTCTAAATCTTCCGCAAACTTTTCTTCGTTTAATAACAATTTGTTTAATCCTTTTAAAGTTGCTTCAAATGCAATTAACGTATGGCCCATTGGAACACCTATATTACGCAACACTGTACTATCGGTTAAGTCGCGTTGCAATCTTGAAAGTGGTAATTTTGCAGAAAGATGTTCAAAAATAGCATTCGCAATTCCTAAATTTCCTTCCGAATTTTCAAAATCAATTGGATTTACTTTGTGTGGCATTGCCGAGGAACCAATTTCGCCAGCTTTGATTTTTTGTTTGAAATAATCCATAGAAACATACGTCCAAATATCTCTATCTAAGTCGATTAAAATTGTATTGATTCGTTTTAAAGCATCAAAAAATGCAGCAAAATGGTCATAATGTTCAATTTGTGTCGTTGGAAATGAATGGTGTAAGCCCAAACTATTTTCTACAAAATCAGTCCCAAATTTTTTCCAATCGGTATTTGGGTACGCTACTTTATGTGCATTGTAATTTCCAGTAGCACCTCCAAATTTTGCTGCAAAAGGCACGTTGAACAACAAACGCATTTGCTCTTCTAAACGCTCTACAAAAACTAAAATTTCTTTTCCTAAACGAGTAGGAGAGGCAGGTTGTCCGTGAGTTCTGGCTAATAATGGAATGTCTTTCCACTCCATAGCCAATTCTTTTAATTTTGCAATCACGCTTACTAATCCTGGTAAATATACATTTTCAAATGCTTCTTTGGTAGAAAGCGGAATCGCCGTGTTATTGATGTCTTGCGATGTCAATCCGAAATGAATAAACTCTTTAAAATCATTCAATCCTAAACCATCAAATTTTGATTTAATGAAATATTCCACCGCTTTTACATCGTGATTCGTTGTTTTTTCGGTTTCCTTGATCCAAAGTGCATCTTCGGTAGAAAAGTTTTGATAAATTGCTCGTAACGAAGGGTATATTGTTTTGTCAATTTTAGCTAGTTGCGGTAAATCAGCATCGCGAAGCGCAATAAAATACTCAATTTCTACTAATACTCTATATTTTATTAAGGCTTCTTCTGAAAAATAAGGAGCTAATGAAACGGTTTTATTTCTATAACGACCATCAATTGGCGAAATAGCATTTAATTCTGTTAGTTGCATGTTGTTGTGTGTTGTTTAACGAAGTGCAAATTTAGTAATTAGTGATTAGTAATTAGTAATTAGTTCGTAGTTTTTTATTTTAAATTTAAAAGTTCATCTTTCACTATTTTCATTCCTTCAACTGCCGATAGTGGAAGTACTTTTAGCTTGTTTGGTAAATCATAAATTGTGGCGGGTTTTGGATCAATATAATAAACAGGAACGTTTTGGTTCACATAATTCATTAATCCTGCTGCTGGATATACTTGCAATGAAGTGCCAATAATTACTAATATATCTGCTGTTTCAACAATTTCTATGGCTTTTTCAATCAAAGGAACTGCTTCACCAAACCAAACAATGTGCGGACGTAATTGATTGCCTTTTTCGTCACAATCACCTAGATTTAAATCTGTTTTCCAATGCATTATGTTTTTTTCGTTTGCAACACTTCTCACTTTTAATAATTCGCCATGAAGATGCAATACAGAGGAACTTCCAGCTCTTTCATGTAAATCATCTACATTTTGAGTGATGATATGAATATTGAACTGTTTTTCTAATTCAGCTAGAATTTCATGTGCTTTGTTAGGCTGAACAGTTAAAAGTTGGGCTCTTCGTTTGTTGTAAAAGTCTAAAACCAAAGTTGGATTTTTATTCCACCCAATAGGCGAGGCAACTTCCATGATATCATGGCCTTCCCATAGTCCATCAGCATCTCTAAAGGTTTTAATACCACTTTCGGCACTTATTCCAGCACCTGTTAAAACGACAATTTTTTTCATACTACAATTTTCATTTTCTTTGTAGTAAATTTAAGAAAAATGGATGTTAAATATCACGAACTTTTAAATTATTTAGAAGGGTTTCTTACCGAAAATAGAAAGGAAGGTTTTTTACGTGTGTTGAAAAACCGAACTAAGCATTTTACGATAGCTATGGAGGATGTCTATCAATTGCATAATACCAGTGCGGTGATGCGAAGTTGTGAGGTTTTTGGTATTCAAGAATTGAACGTGATTGAACAAAAATTTGGCAAACGAATTGATACCGAAATTGCAATGGGTGCTCAAAAGTGGGTTGATGTGTTTCGATACAATTCAGTTCAAAGTTGTATGGATGAAATGCGAGCTAAAGGCTATCAAATTATTGCGACTACTCCGCATGACGAATCTTGTTTTTTGCATGAATTTGATATTACTAAGCCTGCAGCTTTATTTTTTGGAACCGAACGCGATGGTTTATCTAAAGAAGTATTAGATCAAGCCGACGGATTTTTGAAAATTCCAATGGTGGGTTATACCGAAAGTTTAAATATTTCGGTTTCGGCAGCTATCATTATTCAAGATATTACGACTCGATTGCGACAATCAGCAATTAATTGGCACTTAACCGAAGATGAAATTTGGGAAAAACGATTAGATTGGACTCGAAAATCAATAAAAGATATAGATTTTATTGAGCGAAAATACCTTGAAGAATACCAAGAATAATGCCTTATTTGTTTTTTTTCAACACTTTATATTCTTCATAACATAAGCTAATGGCATCCATGATTTGTAGGTCGTTAGCCGTTTGAATAAAATATTCTGAATAGTTGCAATTTTGTAATATAAGCGGAATATCGTCTTTGTCAATTTCTAAAAGTGCCGCTAAGGTTTCGCGATCAAACTTGGTAGCCAAAAGATTTCTAACCGTATCGTCTTTTTTCATTTCCTTAAGCTTTTTCATTTCCTTTGGACGTTTTCCAAACGTATTATAAAGAAAATCAGCAGGATTAAAAATAGAACCTAAAACTTTAGAAACTGCACCAGGAGCTTTGTCACCAGCTTCATATCCGGCATTTAATCCAGAAATACTATAACGAAAGCCATCATCAGCTACTGGAATTAATTGGGTATCAACTTCAACATAACCAGTTAATTGATATTGTCTAATAACCACTTCATCCAGTACATATGCTTTTTCGGTAAGATAAATTTTGGTGGGATTATTTTTAATCCAGTCGTTGGTTACTTTTACTTTAACAGTTTCAAAACCAACATAAGAAAATAGTAGTGTATCATTGAGTTTTGTAGCAATTTCAAAAGTACCGCTTCCAGAGGTAGCTGTTCCTGTAACTCGTGTTGCATTTATTACGTTTACGTTGCCAATAGGTAATTTAGTTTCATTGTTGACCACAGTACCTTTAATATTTACTAAGGTATCTTTTTGTGCCCAACCTAAGTTAGCAACGAAAACAAATAAAAAAACTACAAAATATCTCATTCTTTTTAATATTGATTCAAAAATACGAATCTAAAGATGATATTTTGTAGTTTTTAGTAATTTTATAAGAAAATTAACGAAAAGCGATTAGCTTCTTCTTGGTCTTCTTGGTCTTGCGGTATCACCAGTACTTTCTGCACGTCTTGGTGCTCTGTCTGAAAATCCACCTTCTCTTTTTGGAGCTGTACTGCTTCTTTCGCCTCTAAAACCGCCTTCTCTTCTTGGAGCTGCGCTATTTCTATCACTACGGAAACCACCATCTCTTCCACCATCTCTTCTTGGTGCAGAACCACTTCTTTCACGGTTAAAGCCACCTTCGCGTCTTCCACCTCCAAAACCACCACCAGAACTTCTTCCGTTGTGATCGCGTCTTCCGCCACCGTCGTTTTTAGAAATTTCAACGTTGATGCGTCTACCGTTCATGTCATATCCGTTAAGAACAGACATTACTTTATCGGTATGTTCACCATCAGTATTAAAGAAAGAGAAACCTTCTTTTACGTCAACTTTGAATACGTCATCACGACCTAAATCTAATGTTTCTTTAATGAAATCTTTTAATTGCATCCAATCGAAATCATCTCTTGCACCAATATTGATGAAATAACGCACAGGATCACCTGCTCTAATTTCTCTTGGTTCAGAACTTCTTTCACGGTCATTACTTCTTTCTCCTGTAATATCGCGTTTAGATTTGTAGTAATTGATGAATCTATTAAATTCAACCGAAACCATTTTCTTAATTAATTCTTCTTTAGATAAACCATCTAACACTTCATTAATTGCAGGTAAATAATTTTCAATTTCGTGATCAACTTCGGTATCTTTGATTTTATTAGCTAAGTGTAACAACTGAATTTCGCAGATTTCAATACCTGACGGAATTGTTTTTTCTTGAAATTTTTGTTGAATAATACGCTCAATTGAATGTATTTTTCTAATTTCACTTTTGGTAATAATCACAATTGAAGTTCCTAATTTTCCAGCTCTACCGGTTCTTCCCGAACGGTGATTGTAAGTTTCAATTTCATCTGGTAATTGATAATTTACTACGTGCGTAATATTATCAACGTCAATTCCACGTGCGGCAACATCAGTAGCTACCAACATTTGAATTTGGCGACCTCTAAACGATTTCATAACTCCATCACGTTGAGCTTGCGATAAATCGCCGTGTAATGCTGCAGCGTTGTAACCATCTTCGATAAGTTTTTCGGCAACGGCTTGTGTGTCTCTTTTAGTTCTACAAAATACAACCGAGAAAATATCAGGGTTTGCATCGGCTAAACGTTTTAAAGCTTCATAACGGTCACGAGCGTTTACACAGTAATATTCGTGTGAAACTGTTGCTGATCCCGAGTTTTTGCTTCCTACAGTAATTTCAACGGGAGAAGCCATAAATTTCTTTGCAATACGAGCTACTTCAGCTGGCATAGTTGCAGAGAATAACCAAGTGTTTTTCTCGTCTGGTGTATCCGATAAAATGGAACAAATATCTTCGTAGAATCCCATATTTAACATTTCATCTGCCTCATCTAAGATACAAAAATCGATATTTTTAATATTCACAAGACCTCTGTTAATCATGTCTTGCATTCTACCAGGCGTAGCCACAATAATTTGTGCACCACGTTTCACATCTCTAGCTTGTTCTGTAATGCTTGCACCACCATAAACAGCCACAGTATGTAACCCCTTTATGTACTTTGAGTATAATTTAATCTCGTTGGTGATTTGTAAGCATAATTCGCGTGTTGGCGATAAAATTAATGCTTGTGTATTTCTATTTTCAGCATCAATTTTTTGAATTAGTGGAAAACCAAAAGCGGCCGTTTTCCCTGTTCCTGTTTGCGCTAGGGCAACTAAATCTGTGTTTTGTTCCAATAGTACTGGAATCGCTTTTTCTTGCACTTCTGACGGATTCTCAAATCCTAGATCTTTAATCGCCAGCAGTAGCGAC
>CAISYO010000222.1 GCA_903889745.1 uncultured Bacteroidota bacterium
CTACAAGGCATGGAGACTTAGTAAAAATCCTGAATGGATTGAAAATCAAAAGAAAATAAAAAAATTAGAAGCTGAATATGAAGATGCAAAATCTGAAGCTGAAAAATATGACTATTTAGTTGAAAAAGGAACTGAAACGTTTAGAAAATCTAACGATTATAGTACAGAATTAGTTATGAAAAATTTACGTTCATCAATACAAGGATTAGATAAATCAATCAAAGAATCCGAATTTTAAACAGCCATAATTCTATAAAGTTTAAAGTAATAAACGCTTCCAAATCGGATTATTATAACAAAAATATTCAGTTATTCGGGTATATAAGCATTAGTAACTATTGATAACTCAAGAAAATTTTGTGAATTCAATGAAAATAAATTTTTGTGTTTACCTTATGTAGAAAAGGATATAGAAAAAATTAAACCATTTGCAGTAGAATTTTTCGGAATGATTAAACCAATAAAGAATGAGTAATATATCACCATCAAAACCATCATTTGTCTTAGGCTATTGGAGACCTTGGAAAGAAGATTCAAATGCAGTAGACAGTTATTTGGATTATGCAAAAGATGTTTCATTAGCGAAATATGGAGCAGATACTGTTGGAAAATACATAAGTCAGGCATCTAAAGAACAAGTTGATGCAGTAAATAATTTAGGACATAAAATTGGAGCAGGAATAAATGTTATTTCTGATAAAATGGATTCTGGAATTGCAGAATTAAGTGCCATATCGACTAAATTATCAAATATTTCATCAGAACTTAGTTTTCTAAATTACAATACCGATATTTTAATTGAACAGCAGAAGTTAACCAATTTGTTACTTCAAAATATTGGTGAGTTGTTACGTGTACCTGATAGTGAAAAAGAAAGACAACTTGCAATTGAGTTAGGGATTAAGTTTTTTGTTAATGCTCAAAAAGATGCTGATTTATTTGATGATTCTTTAGAAGAATTTTTAAAAGCCGAATCATTAATGAAGCAAGACTATTTTGTATTGCATCGAATAGGGTTGATTTATATGCACTCAATCAAGCATATTAATATGGAAAAGGCACTTGCCTATTTTACTAAAGCGGCCAAATATGCTAGTGTTGAAAGCGACCCTAAAGCTATGAGACTTATAAATATTCTAAATAAAAATCAAAGTCAACCTAAAATTGAACAGAGTAGCTATGAATTAATTTTGAAGTCAGCAGGTAATAAAAAACTAGATGTTTTAAAAATACTTAAAGACAAAACAAACTTAAGTTTTCAAGAATTTCATGAATTTCTTCAAGGAAAATCTTTGCCAAAATCTATTTCAATAGGTTTAAATAAATCTACGGCTGAAAACCTAAAATTAAAATTAGAAGCGGTTGGAGCAGAAGTAACAATTAAATTATTGGAAGGAAAAAGTAATCAAGTAATTAAACAGACAGATGGCGTTGATGTATTAGAAATTAAAAAATTAGTTGGTGATTCATACAAAAAAGCTGCTTTTGCTGCTTATGTTTTAGGCCAGTTTGAACTTGCAGTTGTTAATCAAAAAAAGGCTCTTGAAAATTCAGATTCTGCCGAAAATTATTTTCTACTAGCTAAATACCAAGCGAGAAATAAAGAAATAGATTCTTGTTTATTTTATCTTGAGAAAGCTATTGAAATTACTCCAATAATGGCTTTAGCCGTATTTAAAGAAATAGATTTATTTCATGAATCTGAAATTTTAAAACTTATTGAAAATAAAAATAAAGAAATAGATAACAGCATTAGCGAACTAATAGAAAAAACAAATAGAAACCCGCTGTCTTTTGAG
>CAISYO010000223.1 GCA_903889745.1 uncultured Bacteroidota bacterium
AGGAATAAAATAATTTTCACTTCCTGTACGAACTTGTAAAAACTTTCCAGTTATAGTTTTGGTTAATGTTTGTACAACAGTTGGGTCATTAATAGTTACAATATTTAAAGAACTTGCAGTTCCTTGAGTAACATTCCCATTGAGTGTTAACCCACCTAATTGACAACTAAGGTTTCTAAAATTTGAATCAATTGGTATACCCGAACTCATTTTTAATTAACTATTTTATTAAAAATATTAAATTTAATCGCAAAATTATTTTTAAATTTAAAATAATTGTACTTTTAAAAGAATGGACAATTTATTAACGCCATATTGTTCTGTATTTGACCAGGCAGTTCCTGGAACTGGACCTCCTAAACTAGTTTCTGCTTCAGCACCTTCTGTTGAAAGTGCAAAATACAATGATTCTTTTAACTTGTCACTTCGATCAAAGTCCGATCTTACCCTAAATCCAACACCTGAAGGATTTATAAAAACTGCATTTCCTAAATTTGAAAAAACACGTGAAGGTATTTATGCAATTGAAACGGATCGTGGAGAACTCTCCCAAACTATGGAAACCCAGGCAAATCTTAAAGGACAACGCCAATTTCAAAATCGCCTTCAAGACACTGTTCGACCAACAACAAAAGAAACTACAATTTATACCTATAATGGTTCTATTGCACCAGTTACACAAGCACAGTCAGAGTATTCAACATTTATTCCATATTATGCTAAAATTGGTGAGCAAAATGTTCGAATTAACGGGGCAAGTAATTATGGTCTTCGATCAGCAACAAATTTTTCATATATTCCAGGTGCTGCGCCGACTGGTATTAATACTCAAGCAATACAAAATCCTGATGTACGTGTTGATAATCTTTGGCAAAGACCAGATTTTAATGTTGATGGACCGGGTACATTCAAGGGAGTTATACCAGATGGTGGACGGTTTCAGCAATACCGTAAAATCACTGCACCTACATCAAATGGTCTTAAATTTAATTACAATCTTGAGACAGATGGTGGATCACTTCATGATTATTCTCAACTCCTTGGTAAACAAGTTGATGGCATTGAAAATAGATACACCGCAAGTTACCAAATTGCGCCACTTTTCACAAATCCTCTTAGTGTTATATGGGATCCTAATAATGCTGGAGAACTACCTGCATTCTACACGAACCAGAGTCCACAAGACTTTGCATACATGAATCTCAAGAAACTTCCAAATAATGAGTACACATCGGGTGGATATAATCCTGTATGGGCACCTGATGCATCAAAAGATTCTACAAATTCATTTATGTTTGATATGGAGTCTGGTGTATACAACCCCATGATTAACTGGAAACAAGGACACAATGACCGTGTGGGTATTATTTATCCTGAAGCAAATAAAGTATTACCTGGTGCTTCATATAGCGGTAATAGATCTCTAAATGACTTATTCCAAGGTGATCAAAATGCAATTGACAAAGCATATCCATTTGTAAATCAACGGTATATCACCTACGGTAATCCAAATGGAGGACAAATTGCAAAGTAATAAAAATAAATAAATAAA
>CAISYO010000224.1 GCA_903889745.1 uncultured Bacteroidota bacterium
ATAAGTCTTGACCTGATGCTCCTCTGAATGTGTAAACCTGTCCTTGTTCGACAATTCTTTGAAATAACTGTCGGTTCATCGGGTATTTATTACCTGCGGTTGTTAAGTCTTTTTGTTTTTCGTATTTTACCGAACCTATTTTAGTATTTGGGTCACTCTTTAATAAATTAATGAAATCAACACTACTGACTTTAAGATAAATTGCTTGGTTCGCCTGATACTCTTGTTGTTCTGAACAACCCAAAGTTCTTACGACTTCAGTAACAACTATGTTCTCAATATCAGGTTTTATTTTTCTGAAAGTTTTTATTAGAGTTTTTTTTAAGTATTTTGTTGTATCATAACCTTTACCTGTTTTTGAGGTTATTAATTTAATCATTTGGTCAAATTGGGATTGGACCTGTTGTTGAGCCTTATTCTTCAATTTCTCAACTTCGCTTAAACTATTTGAAATGGCAGAATTAGCCTCCTCCATTGAGGAGTTAGCCCTATTTTGCAAATCCTTTAAATCAGTACTTACTTGATTGTAAGTTTGAATACCTTGAATTTGTTTGTTAGCGTCGTTATACCCCTGATTTAAGTCTGTAGGCATACTATTACTTTAATTTGAACGTTTTATTACTTTCTACGTCTTTTTTAATCAAATCATCAATTAAGTCGTCATCCATATCTGAAATTGAAAAAGATTCCTCTTTGCTTGCGGATTTTTCCCAAATCGATGATTGTAGTTTTGAGAGTTGTAATTTTTTCTCAACACAATCATTTATAATTTTTTGTTGTTTTTCTATAACAGGACCAATCAAGGTCATATCTTCGGGCTCTTTCATCATCGACAACATTTTGTTTTGTATTCTGAGTGCAGTACTTCGTTGCTCAACTAGTTCATTATATATCTCTTGCATAAGAGATAATAAAGACTCTTTTGTTAGTTCGATTTTCTTTTTTTGTGGTCTGGACATAATTATAAATACTTATTTTACCATATTTTGAATTAAGTCAAAATAAACTTTTTTGTATTTTTTCATACTAGACCGTATTTCTTTGGTTGACAGATTGGTCATATCCCTTAAAGAGAGTAGGATGATGTTTTTATTAAATTTGTTGTTATCTGTACTGACAAATATTTGGTCGTAATTTATAAACACCTCATAAAGAGATTCTCCTAATTTTCTTTCATTTTCAGATAAATTTTGGTCCTGTAGAATAACATATAATCTTGTTAGAAAAGATTCTATAATCCTCTCCGTGTCAAAATCATCATCATTATCAATGTAGTATATTAAATCTTCACGACCATTGTTTTCTAAATCTGAAGATATATCTTCATATGATATTTTCCTATTAGTATCTTTTTGGTCTTTTATGATTTGACCCATAAGATAATTTTTACAAATAGTACCGAAATAGGAATACGCTTTCTTTTCTTTTGACGGTTTGAACTTGTCAATTTTTGTCATCAAAAAAGAATGGGTATCTGTATGGATTTCTTGAAAGTCCATATCTTTTCGGTATAATTTATATCGTCTAATAATTGACGATATCATTTTATCTAATGGTTTTCTAAGACTTACGTTATATATTTTGTTTTTTTCCTCAAATGTGGTTGCCGACAAATATAATCTTACTGCAAGTTCTTCTCTTTCATCAAAATAATTATCCGATTTTGGTTTTCTCCCTTTCTTTTTTAAATCATCTGTCTGTTTTTCATCTTGATTCATTAAACAGTTTCGGGTTCGAATTTTATATTTCTATCAACCGTGAAGAAATGTTCTTTTTTTGCGGAATCAATCCAAAATTTGATTTCTTCAGGTGTCATAGTATCTGTGCCGTTTTTGTAATTCCAAAAAATTGACCCCTCTCTGAGATTAAGGTGTTTATATCCAATTTTAGGAATGGTCATAATTTTCAAATCATTGTATGTTAATCTCAACATTAGTTCATAAACAAACGTCAATTTTATCGAGGGTTTGAATTTACCGTGTTGTTCGAAAGCATCTTTTTTTATAACCATACCGGATGATTGAAAATTTTGGTAGTTTTGTAGAGTTTCATTTGTAAGGATTCCCATTTCTTGTGAAAAGTTTGCCGCGAATGTCGCCTCGTTTGTGAATCCTGCGAACAATCCTTTACTGTCTACATCAACAACAATTGGTAAAAATGCGTCAACATCAGGATATGCGTCAGAATAAAGTTTAACATTTTTAAACCATATATTTGAGTAC
>CAISYO010000225.1 GCA_903889745.1 uncultured Bacteroidota bacterium
ACTTATTAGCAAAAATAAAGAATTATGTTTTAACCGTAAACTAAATTAATTTATTCTGTTTTAAAAATATTGAAAAATGAGTTTTAATATGTTTTAGTAACTAAAAAGTACTAAAATGCTATTTTTATTATAGTTATAAAATTTCTAAAATTTTATATGTAACATCATTAACTAAAAATTCAGCATGCACAGTTTTATGCATCATTTGAATTCCTAAAGGTGATTGAGGAGAAATAGCAAAAACAGCACGATTATCAATTATTATTTTAGGCAAAGCGATACTTATGTAAAAAGTTATATGATTTGTAACCACAACACTTCCTAAAATAACTTTACTTGAAAATTGTTCACTGTTTAATTTTAACAAAATAGCCTGTTGATCAATTGATTCTTTGAGTTTATTGGTTAACTTTTCTTGTTCTAAATGCATCATCGATAAAGCCGTTTCGTGCTTGTCGCCTGCCGAACCTTTTGCATCGTTTTGAGCATCTTCAGACAAACCGGAAATCATATCTTGATAGACATCTATTTTGTCTTGTAATAATACTAAATGTTGTTGCTTTATTTTTTGTTTGAATGTCATGATAAATTTTTAACCACAAAGGACAAAAAGATGGCGCTAAGTGCACAACTATTTATAACTTTTCGAACCATGCAAAAAACCTTGTGTCATTGCATTTAAGAATTAGAAATCGAACTTATAATTAGCTCCAATTAACACCTGAATTCCTTGCACTGGAAAATTTGCCCAACGATTATACTGTTGATTCGCTAAATTATTTCCTTTTAGGAAAGCGGTTAATCTTGCGTTGTACTTGAAGCCTACATGTGCATTCAAATCGAAATAACTATCTAGAGTAACTTCAGTTGAATCAAACATAGGTGGAAAAACAGCAGCTGCATTTTGAATAGATACCAAATCTTTTCTTTCGCCCACAAAAAACACATTTACACCTGCGTACCATTTTTTATTGATATCAAAATCTACTGTAGTTCCAATTTTTATTTGTGGTAAATTCCATGCTTCAGCTTGCGTATCTGATGAATAATTATTGTATGTTCCGTTGATTCCGAAAGTTAGGTTTTTTGAAAAATCGGCTTTTAATTCACCAAACAAACTCATTGTTTTTACATTATCATAAACTACTCCAAATGAATTTCCGTTTGCATAGCCTTCAGTATTAGCAAAAGCATAATTAAATTCGTTACTTACAAAAAGTGCTTTATCATCCTGATTTAAATAAGAAGCTCGAACATTAAATGCAACCGAATTAGCTAATTTTCCTTTTAATCCTGCATAAATATCAAACTTATTATCGGTTGGTGCAACAACTAATGTAGGCGAAACAAAAGAATTTTCTTCAACAAAATCAGCATATGAATTTTGTTGCAAATTACCTTCTGCACCAGCATATGCAATTAAAATATCACCTACTAATTTATAGGATGCTTTGATGTTAGGGTACAGAAATACTCTACCTTCATTTTCTTCATTAATTTTTGAACTTGCATAAAATAGCCCTGCTCCTATTTGAATAGACAAATCGTCTTGTTGGTATAAAAAATTAGGCTTTACACCGGCAATAAAAGTATTAAATTTTAAATCCGAATCTATATTTAGCATTCGGTCAAAACTACCGCCCACATAATCAAAAACAAAATCGGTATTGACTTTTTGATTCAACAATTGGAAATCAAAATTAGGCTTGATAAAAAATCTATTTTCGCTAGAATTTAATCCATCTGAAAAATGTTTAAATTGCATATCTGCTCCACTGAAAAATGATGCTTTAAAGTCTACTTTACCACCAAGAGCAATCGTATTATAACTTTGTTTAGAATCGATGCTTTTAATCGTTGTTTCATCAAAAACGATGTTTTCAGTAGGCAATCCATACCAGTTATACATTTGGTTTTTCAGCCCTAAATCAATATTCCAACTTAAAATGCGTTCGCGTACTCCATACGTAACATCTAAACTTGTATTAGAATATTTATCATCCAAAACCAAATCTTTTATTCCGCCTTGAGAAGACAAATGGCGTAACATTCCACCCACATAACTAGTTCTACTGATATTTTTTGTTATGAATAACTCGGCGTTAGCAGTTCCATAGTTGCCAAAACCAAGCGTTGCATAATTGCTGAATAATTTTTCTTTTTCCTGTGGATCAACCGTTGCAGCTGTTCCTTTACTTGGGGTAAAAGTTGAAGCTACCGGAAACGAAAAAATAGTATATTGAATTGTTTCCTTTTTATGAGCGTCTCCATCTGCTAAAGAGGGAATTTCTTTCACTTTAAACGCATCAGAAATGGTTGGTGTATATGGTTTTACAATATTCACCACCTCTGAACCAATATTTTGATCTTTTACTTGAGAAAAAGAAAATTGGATTCCAAATACTACTAAAACTACGGCGATTACTTTTAATTTCTTCATGTTCAATATTTTTAAATGAGATACTGAAACGAATTCAGTATGACAATGAAATAAGATTATTAGTTAGTGATTGATGAATTACGTTTGGCTTCTTCTCCTTTTATATAATCAAGCTCTTTTTGGGCATCTGCGACTACATCTGCATAATCTGTAAAATTTTCAATAACACTTTGCAAAATTTCGGTGGCTTGAAAACTGTCATTCATACTGAAATAATTTTTAGCCATAATTATTAATGCTTTCGAACCAAAATATTTATATCCTGAATAGTCAACAGCAATGTTTTCAACCACTTTGTTTGAAACTTCAAACTTTCCTTCTTTATTTTTAAAATAAGCGTCATAATATAAAGCTTCAGCTTTTAATTCGCCTTTAGCAATTTTGTTTAATTTTTCGTAGGCTACTTTAGCTTTCGCTTCATCATTGGTTTTTATAGCTGAACGTGCAACTATAATTTGCGCATCACTTTTAATTTGATCTTCAATCTTTTCATTTTTCAATACTTTATCGGCATACACCACTGCGTTTGCAAAATCTTCTTTTTCATAAAATGATTTCATCAAATTAGATTGGGCATAAGTAGTATTTTGAGGAAATTCTGCTTCGGTTTCTAAACGTTGCAAAACAGGAATAGCATTATTATAATCTTTTGCTTTTAAATGCACTTGACACAATCGAGCCAATGCTTGTTCTGTAAATTCATTGCGCGATTTAGAAACTACAAATTCATAATGTTTGATAGTATTGTTTTCTAAATTATCTGCAAAATACAATTGTGCTAAATAGAAATTAGCTTTTAATGCATGTAAACCATTTGGAAACTTACTCACATAACTTGTAAATCCTGAAATTGCTTGTTTTGCATTATTTTGCAAATATTGCTTCTCAGCTGATTCATAAGTATCATTATCTAAATCTGCGTTTGAAACTTCTATAAAAGGAAGTGTTTTCACCCAAGTGGCATATTCATCTACTTTTCCATTGTCGACATAAATTAAACGTGCTGTTGAAACTGCTTCAAGCGATTCTGGCGAATTTGGAAACTCTGCTACAACTTTTTTAAATTTTACTAAAGCTTGTTCTTCTTTATTTCCATTGTAATAAATTAATCCTTGCTTTAAAATAGATTTGGCAACATATGAACTTGAAGTATGATTAGCTATTAAATCATCATATGTTAAAAGTGCTTTTTCATTTAAATTCTGATTTACATAGGTATTCCCTAATTCATACAACGCATCATCAATATATTGTGATTTAGAATATGTTCTACTAAATTTTTCTAATTCCTCCATTTTTCGTTCTGGCTTGTTTACAAAACCATAACTAATTCCTTTTTGAAATGCTGCATAATCTGCATCAACACTTTTCATGTCGATTACTTTATTATAAGCATCCATTGCTGGCCAATATTTTGCTGCCATAAAATTACAATCGCCCAAACGCAAGTAAGCATCCATTAATCGAATTTTATCTTCTTTCTGAGAAAGGGTGTAATCGCCAAAATATTTAATGGCACTAGCGTAATCTTTCAATTTAAAATAAGCATATGCTAAATTGTAGTTTACATTTTTAAACTCGGGCGTAGTTGAAGCTTCAGAAGCACTTAAGAATTGTAAAAATGTTAATTTTGCTTCTTCAAATTGATCTAAATTATACTCGGTTTCCCCTTTCCAGAATAGAGCTCTAGCCGTAATTTTCGCTTCTTTATTTTCGGCCATCGATTTTTTAAATAATGAATAAGCTCCTTTATAATCACCATCGGTATATAATTCTAAACCTCTAAAGAACATTACTTTTTGATAGGCTAATTTATTTTCAGGCGATTTATTTTTTTCCAGTAGCACTAATGCTTCTTTATAATTTTTTGAAGTAATGTATGAACTGATCAATAAAGTATTGATTTCTTGTTTATAAGAAGTGTTTGGATATTTTGACAAATAGGTATTCATAATTTCTGGAACCGATTGATATGGATTTCCGATTTCATAGCTTAATTTAGCATAATTTAAATAAGCATCTTCTTGAATTTTTAAATCAAATGTCATTTCAGAAGCCGTTTTAAACGCATTTAAAGCTTGTTGTTTTTTATCAGTCTTAAGATAACTTTCTGCTAAATGATAATAGGCATTTTGAGCCACAACATCTTTACCTTCAATAATTTTATTGAATTGAGTTATTGCGTTTTCATAGTCTTTTTGCTGATAATAACCATAGCCCAATTGATATAAATCTGTATTATTCCATTTTCCATTTTTGCCTTTATAATCAGCTAAAAAAGGTAATGCCAAATCATATTTCTTCAAATTAAAATAACTTTCACCAATGATTTTAGATAATTCACTTTTTTCCGCATCATTTGATTTTGGTAATTGAGCTAGACCGAGATCAATTGCTTTTTGAAAATTTCCTAGTTTAAAATTCATATCGGCTTGAAAATAGCCCATTTTTTCTTGGTATTTTTCTTGATCGGCTACTTGTTCAAAATAATTATTGGCATTTTTATAATCATCCGAAGCATAAGATATATATCCTAAATAATATTTGGCTTGATTTCCAAATGTTGTAGAATTTAATACTAAATTAAAATGTTTTGCAGCTTCTTTATTGTTTTTCAGAGCAAAATAGGCATATCCTTTCTGAAAATCATAACGCTCTTTATCATCCGCATCCATTGAATTTGTATTTACCTTATCAAACCACTCTAATGTTTTTTGATAATTTCCTTCTTCAAAATAATATTGAGCAACTTCAACAAAAGCTTGATTGGTTTTAGCACTGATAGGATAATCTTGTACAAATTTCAGCACTAGGGCGTCGGCTCCAACTTGATTTAATCTTATGGCACAATTCGCAATGTAATAAGCACAATCTGAAGCGTTTTCTTTTTGTTGCACTTTTACTTTTTCAAACAAAATTTGAGCCGATAAATATTGTTTTTCTTTATAAAGCTCTACTGCTCTATTGAACTCATTCAAATCATGAGTATACACTGAAGATTTTTGAGCTAAAAGGGCTCCTGAAAAAAATACAAATAAAATTGAAAGCTGAATATATTTTATCATTTTAAATACTATTTATGATTTTCAAATATAACATTTATTAAAGCTATAAACGAAGTTAATTAACAATATATTGTACTTTTTTTGAACATAGTTTTTAACCAAATAAAGTATTTTTAATTGAAAAGCATTTAAAATTTTGAAACCGAACTATAAGTTATTACTTTTACATTTTAAAATCAAAATTTACTATGTCAGAAACAGTTCTTTCTTTAAAAAACGTGACTATCTATCAAGATAAAAATCCGGTATTAAACGATGTAAACATTGAAGTTAATCATGGTGAGTTTATTTACTTAATAGGTAGAACAGGATCAGGAAAAAGTAGTTTTTTAAAAACGCTTTATGCTGATTTAGCCTTATCAAATGGCGAAGGAAGTGTAGTTGATTATGATTTAGCTACTTTAAAAGAAAGCGACATTCCATACTTAAGAAGAAAGTTAGGAGTTGTATTCCA
Organism: uncultured Bacteroidota bacterium; assembly: GCA_903889745.1. GTDB lineage: Bacteria > Bacteroidota > Bacteroidia > Flavobacteriales > Flavobacteriaceae > Flavobacterium. The sequence goes on from CAISYO010000225.1 coordinate 5,960, forward strand.
AGATTTTAAATTATTACCTGATCGAAGTGTTAAAGACAATTTACTTTTTGTTTTAAAAGCCACAGGTTGGTCTGAACAAGAAGAAATGGATGTTAAAATTGAAGAGGTTTTAGATAAAGTTGGCATGAAAGGTTTTGCTTCTAAAATGCCTCACCAACTTTCAGGTGGAGAACAACAGCGTGTAGGCATCGCGAGAGCATTATTAAATGATCCTGAACTTATTTTAGCCGATGAACCTACCGGAAACTTAGATCCTCAAACCAGCATTGAAGTTATGGAAGTTCTTCGAAAAATTAATGCAAACGGTAAAACAATATTAATGGCTACTCACGACTATGCTTTAGTTTTAAAATATCCTTCAAAAACATTAAAATTTGAAGAAGGAAAAATGTTTGAAGTAGTTCAAAGAACCGTTTAGCTTTCAGAATCTCTTTTATAGTAATGTGTATTTTCCTTAACTCCTTTTTTAAATATTTTTCTCAAATTCATTCGCAACCAAGAGTCAGTTTTTAAAACAAGATCGGTTATTTTGTTTCCGGGTCTTCCTCTAAATGAGGTAACATGAAAAGCATCTGTTTTGGTCAATGGATTATTTGAAAAAAAATAATTTGAAACACATTTTCGTTCTAAATTAACCATAACTGGTGAAACAGAGTGTAGTGATTGGTTATGAGTTGCCATAACTACTAATCTATTAAATTTACTTTCAATTGTAATTTGATTTTCTGTTAATCCGTTTGGCCAAAGTTCTAAATTACCACCATTTTTTATATCCCAATCTGGCGTAACATAATATAATAAATTTAATACCCTCCATTTTTCACGATACTTGTCGTGTGAATTATCTAAATGAGGATTTAAAAACTGATTTTTTCCCATCAGAGAAATACCTCCAGCATACAATTTATCATCTGGAAAAACTTCTTTAATATTGCAAATTTTTGCGATTAAATCAACTATTTTGCCGTCTTGAAAAGCATAAATAATATCTTCTAAAATAGGATGATATAAATTCATCTGTGCGGCAATATATTTATTTTCGCGAATGCTTTTTTTGAGCACCATTTCAGATGATTTAGGAAAGTTCAATTGAATTTTAGTTGCAATTTCTTCCGGTAAAAGATCATCAATATAAAAAAAACCAATTTTATCTTTAGAATCTTTGAATTGTTTAGATAAAAAGTCTTTGTTTTTTTCTATTTTTGAAAATATTAAATCTGACAAGTATTCTCGGG
>CAISYO010000226.1 GCA_903889745.1 uncultured Bacteroidota bacterium
AAATGGAAATCTCATTATGGTTTAAAGAATCTGCAAAGGGTACTAAGTATTTCAGCGCATCGTTTCAAGAGCCATTTGTAAAACCTACAACTACTGAGCCATCAGTAACAAAGTCATTTGATGATTTGCCTTTTTAACGGTATCGGGCTTTGTGTCCGTTGGCGATTAGAAGCACAAAAATTTAATAACAGATAAAACTTAATAAGATGAACAAAACTTTAAATAACCACAAAACCGCCAATGGCACAAAAACCGTGTTATGTGCAGGGCTTATTGTAATCGTTCAAGACTGGGGACGAATGAACCAAAATAGCTTTTGCAGTTCTGAAATATGGCACGGGATAAATAGAAAGAAATATAAAGAAAGCCAATGGATTGAAGCCTACGGAGAAGAAAGGCATAAAGAAATTGAGCTAAAAGCAAAAGCTATTGGATGGGATGTAAAGTATGTCGAACTGTTCGGGTAGCCTTGCACATAACGGACGGGGCTTGTAGCTGAAATAAACCTAACAACGCTATTTTAACACTTCCGCTTTTTGCTACAAGGTTGTGTTAGTACCAGTAGCCAAATTAAAATTTAAAAATAAAAACATACAATTATGAAAACAGCAAAAGAAATATTAAAGAATAAAGTGTTTAAACTATCAAATTTAGCAGGTTTTGAAAATGAAGTATTAGAAGCGATGGAAGAATTTGCTTTACAATTTGAAAATGATAATGGACGCGCAAATTATTATGAAGATAAAATAGATTTGCTTAATAGAATAAATGTAACTGATAATAAAACGATTGAGGGATTAGCTTCTAAAATAGTTGATTTACAATCATATTTATGCGAAACTCAACATTTAGTTAGCATTGCTAGATTAGAGTATATTGAAAATGTAAATGATTGCGACAATATTATTGACACTTTAGAAAAAGCGTTGACTTGTGACGGAAAATTTGAATCAGAATACTTACAATAAACAAATATCAACAACCGAAGATTAAACATCAAAGGCTATTGGTACTAACTACTTGCTATAAGCTATAATTGTAATTCAAATATGAAACAACTAACTAAAAGTAAGACAATTAGATTTACAGAAACTCAAATGAATAGTTTGAGCAAATTAGAAAGTTATGGAGTAAATATAAATCAATTTATCCGTTTGGCAGTAAAAGAAAAACTACAAAAAGACTGGAAAACAATTAAAGAAAAAAAAGAAAAAATAATTTTGCCATTCTAAATAATTAATTATACATTTGTAAACGCTAAGTTGTAATTGAGGGATTGCAACATCTAATTAGCTAACTTTTAAAACAGCCATTCTACTTCCCTCAGTAGTTTGGCTTTTTTTTTAAACAAAATGAAAACAATAGAAAAATTTACCAAAGAAATGATTGACGGCTTTATTGCAGGAACGCAAGCCAGTTATGAACGTGGGGATGTTATTGATCCACAAAAGGAATTAACATTTATTGTAACCGATAGCGGCAATAAGTTCCACGTTAAAGCCATTTGGATAAAAGGAGTTACACGCTATCCACTAAGCAATCCTATGACTGATTTGGATGATGTTCACCACTTCAACGATTACTATTTTTCAATTAGCAGAACGGACACGATTGTTAAAGCCAGTGATGAAATACACGAAGCCTTAGATTATGTAAACTTAAACCAATTTTTAAATTATTAATTATGAAAACAACAATCAACACAAAATTATTAGAGTTCCAAAAGAGAATCGGAATAATTAAAAAGGATAGTAAAAATCCACACTTCAAAAATACCTACGCTTCATTAACTCAAATACTAAGCGAAGTAAAGCCATTACTAACTGAGTGCGGTTTGATATTAATACAGCCTATTAGTTTAGAAGGTGTCGGAACTACAATCATTGATTTTGAAACTGGCGAGAAAATTGAAACGGTTATTAGTTTGCCTACCAATTTAACACCCCAACAATTAGGCAGTGCCATAACTTATTTTCGCAGATACACATTAGC
>CAISYO010000227.1 GCA_903889745.1 uncultured Bacteroidota bacterium
CTCGCTATCAGAAATTGAAAGCGAGACTTATTGGAGAAATGGCAGAGTGGTCGATTGCGGCAGTCTTGAAAACTGTTGACTGTAACAGGTCCGGGGGTTCGAATCCCTCTTTCTCCGCGAAAGTGATGTTTCAAAAGAAACATAAAAACGCAAAAACCCTTTAAACACTTATGTTTACAGGGTTTTTTCTTTTTGGGTAATGTGTCAAAAAACACATATTTTATCACAATTTAATGTACCTATAGGTGTGCCTATAGTAAAATTGAGGTAAATGGGTACACTAACAGGTACACTAAAAAAGGAAATATCACCTAAAGTTCACCTTAAAATCAACATGTTACATTTTAATATTCCGGAGATTTGGACGAAATTTAAATGTAATAAATATGATTAAAATTATGTATTTTTTGCGTCATGCAAAAAAAAGAGTAAATGGTGAAATTCCAATTTATGTGAAGGTAGAACTTGAAACTGGAAGCTTTACCTTAAGTACGGGTAAATCCGTTCAAAATGAGGTTTGGGAACAAACCCATCACCTACGCGTTCAAGTGCGCACCCCAAGAGATAAAGCAACAAAAGAAGCACTGGAAATCTTTAGCAATAAGATTCAAATTACGTTCTCAAAATTGGAGCGTGAACAACTTAATGTTTCACCTGAACAACTTAAGGCTATCTTGCAAGGAAAGAGCATTAATACAGCTTCAACTATTTTAAAAATTATCGATTTTCACAACGATTATTTTGCAAAATTGGTACAAGTTAATGAACGTGCTGCTGCTTCGCTTCAAAAGTACAAACGCGTGGGAGATATCGTTCGAGATTTCAACAAAAAATATTATGGTAAACCCGATTATGAAGTGGAAAAAATTGGAACCGCCTATTTATACAATTTAGAAAATTATATGAAATTCGAGGCGGAGTATAATGGTGTTAAGGGAATAAAAAACAATTCAATTGTAAAATATTTTAAAAACCTTAAAACCATTTGCAATCACGCCATTCGCTTTGAGCTGATTCAAAAAAACCCAATCAATAAATATTCTGGCAAAATAAAGACCGTAGAGGCCGTTTTTCTTACATCAGAAGAACTAGAAGCCATAGAATCTCACGAATTTAAAATAGAGCGCTTAGAACGCGTAAAAGACATTTTCTTGTTTTGCTGCTATTCTGGCTATGCACCGGTAGATGTCATGAAACTTACAAGGGCAAATCTCATAAAAGATAGTAGCGGCCAATTGTGGATTAAAACCAACCGCCAAAAAACAGGAACACGAGCAAATGTACCCCTATTGCCACAAGCATTACGAATTGCCAATAAATATTTACTGACACAAGATACACTACTGCCAAAAATTTCAAATCAAAAAATGAATGCTTATCTCAAAGAAATCGCGGATATTGTTGGGTTGGATAAAAAATTAACCTGGTACGTGGCCCGTCACACCTTTGCTACAACCGTAACTTTAGGAAATGGCATAAAAATTGAGAACGTTTCTGCGATGCTTGGCCACACAACCATCAGACAAACACAACATTACGCTAAAGTATTGGATACAAGTGTAATGCAAGACATGCAAAAATTAATCACTAAATACAATTAACAATGGAAATTAATAATTTACATCTAGAAAACCAATTAGAAAAAATATTAAAACCAAATATCGTTTGGTATACAAAAACCAAACAATTTCAGTTTAACGATGTTTATATTGATGACCTCGAAATTAACTATTTTAAGAGTGAAATCGAAATCTTTAAAAACTATTTGTATTACTTTAAGGCTGAAAATTTATTAAATTCAAAATCAATTAAATCAATAAGAAATCTATTTCAAAAGAGGTTGAATCTTCTTAAAAGTGATATCAAAATATATAAAAAAAAGAATTTTATAATTAAAGATGTTTATTGCTTGAGTACGAATGAGCCTGCTCCAAAAAATCACAAAAAAATTAATTTGGATACTTATCTACAGTATCCCGATTTTAATGATGTTTTGCAGTGTAAATTTCACCACCATATTTTCTCTTCTATCTCAAGGGAAAAATTTAACTCGCTTTTAAAAGACAAAGTAAATGGCGACTTTATAATTCAAAACCTTAAACTACAATTGATTTTACAATTACACTACGAAAGTTTAACTGATTTTATCCAATTTTTAGATACAATACTTGAACTTGACAATAGCTTTAATCTAACTGATTTTAAATCATATTTTGCCCCTGAAACGAGCTTTAATAGTTTAACAAAGCTAGAAAAGAAAAAATGTACTCTTAAAATGAAAAATCACGAGGTCGTAAGTTTCTTTTACCTAATGTATCTTTATGATTTTATGTTTATAGATAGACAATCAACATCAGATAAAAAACGTTCTGATTTACAACGTTTTTTTGAAGATAACTTCATGTATTTGGATAAAAATGGTAATCCACAAAACATCGTTAGATTTCAAAGTCAATTAAGCAAGATTAACAAACTAAATTTCGAAGAAAACAAAAAAGAATTTATTAATAAACTCAGGGTTTTTTTAGATGAATATGAAAAAACAACAACTAATGTATTACTATCAAATTTTAATAAATAACTTGTCACCTAATGTTCACCTAGAATTACTTTCTCATTAAAAATAGGGGTATTAATTTCACATAATTAATTTTTAATTTTTTTATTATGGAACAAATTAGTATTCCAACTTTAGAAAGTATAAAGGGGCTGATAGAGCCTCTTTATCAACGATTGCAAAACATTGAAAGTGAATTGCAAAAAATGCCTAAAAAAAGGCAATTGTCAAAGTATTACCGCGCGAAAGATTTAAAGGAGTTCTTTGGCCTAACCAACAACACTATTATCAAGTATCGAAATGACGGAACACTTCCGTTTACTTTACTTGGAGGTGTTTATCTTTATGACGCTAATGCCATTGATAAAATGTTGGAACAAAATAAAAGTAACACAGGAAGGAGGTTATTTTATGAGCGAGCTAACTAAAAATGACCCGCTTACAGGCGAACTGTTCACTCCTAAACGAGTGAACCAACGATTTGCTTCGGCTTCGAACCGCAAAAAATTCAACAACCAACAAGCTAATGCACTTAGAAAAAAAAGAGCTATAATCTATTGGCCTTTAAACAAAACTCATCTTCTGCTTATAAAACTAATGGAAGGTAAAGATGAAAGCGTTTTTTCATACGATTTTTTAGAGGGCTACGGGATCCAGTTCAAATTGTTTACCCACTTCAAAACGATACAAGGAATTAGCCATAACTGTGTTTTTGAATTTATATTAATAATAGATAATA
>CAISYO010000228.1 GCA_903889745.1 uncultured Bacteroidota bacterium
AGACCCCTAACAGTCCATGGTGGATTTCAGATCATAAAGTTATTACCGCGCAAGATGTAAAATCGGCGGTAAAATTTATTTCAAATTTTGAAAATGTTTGTACTGAATTAGCCATTGAAAATAAATTTGATTATGTGATTTGTGGTCATATACACGAACCAAAAATTGAAACAATTAAAAACGAAAAAGGTGAAACATTGTATTTAAATTCGGGCGATTGGATTGAAAATTTAACCGCTTTAGAATATCATAAAAAACAATGGAAACTGTATCGTCATGATGTAAATTCTATTCCAGTTGTGGAAGAATATGATTTTGAGCGAGAAAATAAGTTAGCCGAAGAATTTATTTCCATTCTTAAATAATGAAAATGAAAAAAAACATACTTGTTGCTCCCTTAAATTGGGGTTTAGGTCACGCTACTCGATGTATTCCAATAATTAAAGCGTTGGAGGAAAACAATTTTAATCCGATAATTGCTTCTGACGGAGTTGCCTTGGCACTATTAAAAAAAGAATTTCCACATTTGGTTTCTGTTGAATTACCGCCTTATGATATTTCCTATGCAGAAAAAGGAAAAAATTTCAAATGGAAATTACTAGCACAAATGCCAAAAATGTTTAAGGCTGTTTATGGTGAAAGAAAAATAGTAACTCAAATTGTTGAAACTCATTCAATTGATGGGATCATTTCAGATAATCGACTGGGTGTTTACTCTAGAAAAATTCCATCAATTTTTATGACCCATCAGTTAAATGTTTTATCGGGTAAAACATCTTGGTTGACCACAAAAGTACACTCAAAATTCATTTCTAAATTTAATCAATGCTGGGTTCCAGATAACAATTCTGATACTAATTTAACAGGGAAATTAGGTCATTTAAAAAACCCATTGAAGAATCTTGTTTACATTGGTCCATTAAGTAGATTTGAGAAAAAGAGAAGAAAAAAAGTATTTGATCTAATGGTTATTTTATCAGGTCCTGAACCCCAAAGAACATTTTTAGAGCAAAAAATAATAGAGGAACTAAAATTTTATGATGGAAACGTGGTTTTTATAAAAGGTGTAGTTGAACAAAATCAAACTAGTTCCACTCAAGGATCAATTACTTTTTATAATTTTATGAATTCTGAGCAATTAGAAAACACATTCAACCAAAGTGAAAAAGTGCTTTGTCGTTCTGGATATACTACAGTAATGGATTTGGCTAAATTAGAGAAAAAAGCTTTTTTCATTCCTACTCCAGGTCAATATGAGCAAGAATATTTGGCAGAAAAATATAAAACGGAAGGAATTGCACCTTGTTGTAATCAAGAGGAATTTTCAATTGATAAACTTATGACTATTGAAAATTATAATGGATTACAGAATTTTTCAACTGAAATAAATTGGAAATTCTTATTTCGCCTTTTCTAATGTAAATGAAAATTCAGACCCTTTTCCAAACTCACTTTCTACATTTATTTTTTCATTGTGCCGCTCAATAATGTGTTTTACAATAGCGAGTCCAAGTCCTGAACCTCCTTCACTTCTTGCACCGCTTTTATCTACGCGGTAAAAACGTTCGAATAATCTTGGTATGTGATGATTTTCAATTCCTTCACCATTATCAATCACTTTAATGATGACTTTATTATTGACAAAATCCTCAATACTCACTTCGGTAGTACCATTTTCTTTGCCATATTTAATAGAATTTTCAACTAAATTGGTGACTACTTGCTGAATTTTTTCTAAATCGGCGACCACTTTAATTGGACGAACATATTTCATATCAAAGGTGAGCAAAATATTTTTTTTGGAAGCCCTCATTTCAAGCAAGTCCAACACATTTTGAATCACATCAACAATATTAAATTCAGAAGTTTCTATACCCAATGTATCCAATTCTAATTTGGTTATCATGTCTAAATCATTCACAATATACACAAGGCGTTCTAATCCTTTTTCAGCTCTTTGAAGGTATTTTTTTCGGATATTTTTGTCGTCCATCGCACCATCTAAAAGCGTTAGAAGGTATCCTTGAACTGTAAAAAGTGGTGTTTTTAATTCGTGCGATACATTGCCAAGGAATTCTCTTCGGTATTCTTCTCTCACTTTTAATGATTCGATTTCCATTTTTTTATCCCGAGCAAATTTTTGAACTTCACTGGTTAGTGTGGCCATATCGGTAGTAATGGGTTGATTTCTAAAATCAGTATTATCTAATAATGAAACATCGTCATATATTTTCTTTACCCCTTTATAAATGAAATTTTCAACCCTATATTGCAATACAAAGAAAGAAAAAACAGAAAGTGAAAAAACAAATAACACAATATAATATAGCGGTAATTGTAGTATAAAATAATTAACTATGGCTAGTAAGCCAAATGAAAATAAAGCAATATAAAAGGATGATTTTATTGCAAACTTGTATGATTTTTTAAATTTTAGGGTCATTAAAATTCTATTTTATAACCAACTCCTTTTATGGTTTTAAAAAAATCATCTCCCATTTTTTCTCTTAACTTGCGGATGTGAACATCAATCGTTCTTCCTCCTACAACCACTTCATTACCCCAAACTTTATCTAAGATTTCTTCTCTTGTGAAAACTTTACCCGGTTTAGTAGCTAATAAATAAAATAATTCAAATTCTTTTCGTGGTAAAATTATTTCTTTTCCGTTATTGATAATTTTATACTCTTCACGATTAATTTCAATGTTACCTACATTTAAAGTACTGCTTGTTTTAGAATCATCTTTCAATCTTCTCAATAATGCCTTAACCTTACTTACTAATACTTTCGGTTTAATGGGCTTTGCAATGTAGTCATCTGCACCAGCATCAAAACCAGCAACTTGAGAATAATCTTCTGATCGTGCGGTTAAAAAAGTAATAATTGTATCCTGAAGTTCAGGGATTTTTCTGATATTTTCACACGCCTCTATGCCGTCCATTTCGGGCATCATAACATCTAAGATGATCAGTTGAGGCAACTCTTTTTTGGCTTTAGCAATTGCTTCTCTTCCATTTGAAGCCGTTAAAATTTGATACCCTTCTTGCGAAAGATTGTAACCTACGATTTCAAGGATATCTTTTTCATCATCAACCAATAATATCTTAATATCTTTCTTTTTCATAATATGATTTAGTTGCATTTCTGATGGTAAAGATAAGGATTAAATAAAACGAATGAATGGCTTAACGATAATTTAATCTGTTAACAATTTAATAACAACCTAGAAACTTATTGATAATAAGGTAGTAACAATGGAGTAACCTTTCTGTAGTTTCTTTGCGTCAAAATTAATAATCCAATAACATGAAGATTAAATTTCTATTTTTTGCCATATTTTTTTCGGCGATATCTTTTGCTCAAAACGCAACCGTGAGCGGACAAATTTTAGACAAAGAAATGAATAACGAACCGCTTCCATTTGCAACGGTTCTTATAAAAGAAACCAAGCAAAATACAGCTACCGATGAAAATGGTAAGTATTCATTTTCAATGCAACCTGGCAATTATACGTTAGTTATTTCCTATTTAGGCTATGCAACAAAAGAAATAATTTTTGCCGTAAATGCTGGCGAAGTTAAAACGATTAATCATACACTAGCTTCAACAGGCGGTGAAGAATTAAAAGAAGTAGTAATTGAAGTTCAATATAGTAAAGAGAAAGAAAGTGCTTTGTTACAAGAACAACAAAAAGCGGTAGAAATTAAACAAAGTATAGGATCGCAAGAATTATCAAGAAAAGGAATTAGTGACGTAGAAGAAGGATTAACTAAAATTACCGGAATATCAAAAGTAGAATCAAAAGGTCTTTTTATTAGAGGATTAGAAGATCGTTACAATAATTTACTTATCAATAATTTAGCAGTTCCTTCAAATAGTCCATTTAAGAAAATTGTACCTCTTGATCAATTTCCAACAGATGTTGTAGGTTATATTGATGTTTTTAAAACATTCAACCCTAATATATATGGAGATTTTGCAGGAGCAACTATCGATGTTAAAACCAGTCAAAGTACAAAAGAACAAACAAAAATTTCGTTTGGAACAGGTTTTACAACCAATAACAATTTAAGTGATTTTTTACTTTCGGAAGATGCTGATAATACCAAAAGTCAATTTGGTTTTGGCGGTCAAGAACGCGCGTTACCTGGTGGTTATGGGAGTATTCCTGCGGGAAGAATTAATAACGATTACAAATCAAGCTGGAATGTAAACAAAGTTAAATCACCTTTAAACACTAGTGCAGGAATTAGCCATTCTGGTAAATTTGATGTTGGATCAAATAAATTATACTATGTTTTTGCTACAAATTTTGACAACAAATACCAAGTAAGAGAAGGTGTTGATAGAACTTTTTCGCAAGGACAAGGGATTTACGATAATAACTTAACAAAAAAACAATACAAATTTCAAACTCAAGCATCGGCTTTATTAGGGCTTCAATTTAAAGCAGATCGTTTTAAATTTAACTACACTGGTTTGTATTTAAAATCTACCGAAAATTTAATTCAAGACCAAGTTGGATATACTCGAACTGCTGTTCAAAATCCAAATGAATTTATTCGATTAAATCAATATGAGCAATCAGATTACTTTGCGAATCAATTTTTTGGAAGTTATAAACTTTCTAAAGATGACAAACATTCGATAAATGGAGGTTTATCATACACGAGAACACAATACAGTCAGCCAGACAGAAAATTTATCACAGGAAATAAAATTTCTGATACTGAAATTAACACACAATACGGAAGTAACAATTTATTACGTCAGTTTTTTAATATTGATAACAACTTCCATATGTCGGGCAATTTAGAATACAATTATAAATTTGGAAAAAACGAAGATCGATTAAATAAATTATCAGCAGGTTATAGCTGTTTTGCAGAATATATGGTTTCTAAATTTCGATTCACGTTCGGAAATCCAAATAATGGCGCTGTTCCATATAATGTTCCTGTTAATGATATTGACGCTTTCATTCAAAACGATATTGCAAGTAATTTTATTTCGTTCACAGAACAATCTACTGCAGAATGGAAAACAAAAGTATTTCAAAGAGCTGATGGAGCATACACCAATTTACTTTTAAATGTAAACGAAAAACTAGAATTTAACGTAGGTCTTCGAGCTGAAAATACAATTAGAGAGTATAAATACAAGTCTATTGTTGATCCTATTTCAAATCCTTTTCGCACTAAAACAAATGAGAATTTGTATATTTTACCTTCCTTAAATGTTAAATATGCAATGAAAGATGATCGTAATTTACGTTTAGCAATTTCAAAAACATATACAAAACCAGTTCTTTTTGAAAGTCTAGAAATTAACTTAATTAATGCCGATGGAACTACAGAATTAGGCGAGTCAGATTTAGAAAATAGTCAAAATTATAATGCAGACTTAAAATTTGAAGTATTCCCAACGAGTAAAGAAATGTTTGCAGCAACTTTATTTGCAAAATATATTGATCAACCTATTGAGAGAACAATTTTAGCAAGTGCTACTGGAAGTGGACAAACAATTACTTATTTTAATAATAAAAGTGCAACCTTATTCGGCGCAGAATTTGAAGCTATAATTCAACTAAGTAGATTAAACGAAAATTTAGAAGGCTTTTCTTTCGGATTTAATACTTCATTAATGATAACCGAATCTACTATCGACAAAAAGAGACCTGGTTCAGACTTTGATACATTTACTAAGAGAAATTTACAAGGAGCTTCAAATTGGTTATTAAACTCAGATCTTAAATATGAGTTTGACTTAGGTAGTACTTGTAAAAATACTGCTTCATTAGTATATAATGTGTATGGCGAACGTATTTATGCAGTAGGTGTTGCAGGATATGACCATATCTATGAAAAACCATTTCATAAACTAGATTTTGTTTGGGGAAGTTCAATCAATAAAAAATGGGATCTTAAATTTTCAGTAGATAACATATTAAATCCATTGTACACTAGAGAACGTGGAACTGAAAATAAAATTTCTATCGAAGAATCATCTTTAGTAGAACAATCTTATAAAAGAGGGGTTGGATTTTCAACTAGTATTTCTTATTCATTCTAAAAAAAAGAGCAGCAAATTACTGCTCTTTTTTGTTTACACAAAAGCAACATTGTTTTTACGATTATATGATTTTTCAATAACCTTTTTATAATAGTAAAAAAACATTCATAAAACATACCCTGACTAAATTTGTCAAAACAATTAAAAAACAAACACAAATGAAAAATTTATTTTTAAGTCTAACTATTTTAGGAACTTTATTTACAGGTTGTTCAACCGATGATGAAGATGGTGTAATTGCACCAGTAGAAGGAGAACTTACAGGTTCTATCACTACAAACAGAACTATTGCATATGGAAACTACACTTTAAACGGTATTGTTACCATAGAAAATGGTGTAACAGTTATTTTTGACGCTGGTTCAACAGTTACTGCTAATGCGACTAATGGTGTTGATGCTATTGTGGTAAAAAATGGTGGTAAATTAATTATGAACGGAACGGCTGCTCAACCAATCGTTTTAACAGAATCTTCGGCTGTTCCAGGATCATGGGGTGGTATTATTATGTATGGTGATGCACCTATTAATGGATCTGGTGGAACAACTACTAGAGCATCAGAAGATGGTTTAAATTTAATGTATGGTGGTACAAACGCATCTCATAATGGTGGAACACTTCGCTATGTTAGAGTAGAATATGCTGGAAAGAAAATTACTGACGGAACTAGTGAAATGAATGGTTTTTCTTTCTATTCTGTAGGTTCAGGAACTATTTTAGAAAATTTAGTGTCTTACAAAGGAGCCGACGACGGATTTGAATTTTATGGAGGTACAGTAAGTGCATCAAACCTAATTTCATACGGTAATTTTGATGATTCATTTGATTGGCAAGATGGATGGAAAGGACAAAACAATTCTAACTGGTATGCTTGCCAAACTGGAACTGGTAACTTTGGAATGGAAATTGAAGCTTCAAATAACAATAATTCTTATTTCCCAGTTATTTCAAACATTACTTTAATCAGAAAGCCTAACACAAATACAGAAGGTGGTTCATCTGCTGCAGAATATGATGCTATCCAATTTAAAAAACAAGGAAACGGCGATTTTTCAAATATTCTAATTTCTGGTTACACAACTGCAGGAGCTACAGCTGTTAGAATTCAAGATGCTGGAACAAATACTGATCAAGTTAATGGTAGTAAAATTAAATTGACTGCTGTGAAAATTAATGGTGGTACTTCACAATTTGCAGGAGCGGGTGTAATTAGCGTTACTTTCCCATCAGGTCAATACACTACAAGCACAACTGCAACTGGTGCAAACATAACAACTGGCGTTTGGGCTACAGTAGGTGGTGTAAATTTATTACAATAATCAATATTAAAAATATTAAAAATCCCTCGATTCGAGGGATTTTTTTTTGGTATTCTATTTGTAATACTTTTTTTAGTATCTTTGCATTATATTTTTAGTTGCGAATGAAAAAAAATTACACTTTTATTCTTTTATTGTTGTTGGTTTTTGGCTCTTTTAGTGTACAAGCGCAAGAAAGCAAGTCAACAGCAACCTCTAAAACTCAAGAGCCCATCATTGAGGGACTAACTATTTACCCTAACCCTACAAACAGCGGAAGAATATATATTTCAACAAAATTATCCTTAGATAAAAAGGTAGAAATATTTAATGTGTTAGGAAAAAAAGTATTAGAAACAGTCATTACTTCAAAAGAAGTAAATGTAAGCAATCTTACGGCTGGTGTATACATCATCAAAATCAAAGAAGGAGAAGCAACTGCTACCCGTAAACTCATTATCAACTAATTGCTTAATTATTAAGCCTATTTATATTTGTATCTAATTTAAATTTATTCATATGAAAAAACTTTACTTTTTAATACTATCTTTTATGATCGGTACTTTGTCTTTTGGGCAAATTTTATCCGATGACTTTAATTATACTGATGGAGCCTTACTAACAGATAATGGCTGGACATCTTTTAGTGGAGGTACAACAGAAGCTATCGATGTTGGAACATCAAATGGATTAACTTACACTGACTACTCTGGATTAACAGGTTTTACTTCAGCAATTGAAGGAAATGCAGCTAGATTAGATCAAACTGGACAAGATGTCCAAAAAACTTTTACACCTATAACAACAGGCACTATTTATTATTCTTTCCTTATTAATGTAGATGCAACAAACGCGGCTACAGGATATAGTATAGGATTAACGACAACAGGAACCACATTTGGAAACAGATTTTTTGTTAAACCATCCACAACATCAGGTAAAGTTAACTTTGGACTTACCAATACTGCTACTGCTAATTATTCACCAACAGATTATGACACTAATACAACATATTTAATCATTATTAAGTATGATGTAACAGCATCAGGAAGTTACAGTATGTGGGTTAAATCATCTGGAGTTCCTGCTACTGAAGTTGCAGCAGGTGCTCCTGAAGTAACAAATTCTGGCTCTGGTTCTGCAACCATTGGTGGTTTCTTCTTAAGACAACATACTGCTAGTCAAAAAATCACTATTGACGGTTTAAGATTATATACTACATGGTTTGGCGCTACACCATGTGCATTAACATTAGCAGCTGAAACTACAGCTTGTAACGCAACAACTTTAGGTCTTGATAATTACACGGCAACTATTCCATTTACAGGTGGTAATACTGCTGCCTACACTTTAATTGCTTCAAGTGGTACCATTTCTGGAGATGATCCATCAACTACAGCTACCGGTAATATTATTATTACAGGGGTAGCTGAAGGAACAAATATTACTTTAACAGTTTCAGGCGGATGTTCAATTTCTAAAACTATAACAGCACCTGAATGCAAACCAATTAACACATTGCCTTATTATGAAGGTTTTGACTACACAGCTGGAAACTCTTTAGGTGCTGAGCAAATGTGGACAAATGTAAATACAGGTGATCTTATTACAGCTACTCCTATTTCTGGAAGTTTAGCATTCACTGGTTTAACAACTACTGGAAACTCCGTTTTATTTGACGGAGCTGGAATTGATTGTTTTTCTCCTTTTACTGAAACATCTACTGGAACCGTATATTATTCTTTCTTAATGAATATTGGCTCTATGACTGGGGTTACTGACGCAAATGGAGGTTATTTTGCTGGAATTGGAGAAAATTCAACAACTTTAGGAGCAACTCTATGGACTAAAAGAGTAGATGATACTAACTTTAATTTAGGGATTGAAGTAAGAACTGCTAATGCTGCAAATACTACATATTCAACTACTTCTTACCAAACAGGTCAAACCTATTTTGTAGTAGTTGGTTATACTTTTAATACTGCTACTGCAGCAGACGATGTGGTTAGTTTATGGGTAAATCCTACTGTAAACGCTGCTATGCCAACTGCAACCTTAACAGATTCTCATGCTGCAACCGATTTATTAAATGCTTCTACCTTTTTTCTTAGACAAGATAGCGCAACTGAAACACCTACAGTTCAATTAGATGAGTTAAGAATTGGAACTGCTTGGGCAGATGTAGTACCTCAAACCGCAAGTTTAAATGATAACAACATCAACGGTTTAACAATGTATCCAAATCCAGTATCTGGAAACACATTGTATTTGACTTCTACTGCAAATGAAGCAATGTCTGTTCAAATCTTTGATTTATTAGGCAAAGAAGTATTGAAAGCTAGTGTTGTAAACAACGCTGTAAACGTAGCAAAATTAACGGCTGGTGTTTATGTAGTTAAAATTACCGAAGAAGGTAAAACAGCTACTAGAAAATTAGTTATCAAATAATTTAGATGCTGAACCAAGTTCAGCATGACAAATAAAAGAAAAGCATCAACGAAAGTTGGTGCTTTTTTAATTTTGATGAATTTGTTTCCTATTTTTGTACCATGGTTTCACAAGAGGATATCTTCCAAATTAGTTCTAAAAAAGAATTTGAAAAAATTACTTTAAAAGTATTTCG
>CAISYO010000229.1 GCA_903889745.1 uncultured Bacteroidota bacterium
AACAAGCCAGATTATCAATCTATAAAATATTATTCAGTACCCCAACAAAAAAAAAAATTAAAAAATTTAAGCGAAGCTGACCCAGAATTATTAAAAGCCTTTAATAAATTAGGTATTTCTATAAGCGAACAAAAAAAATTAACAAATGTTGCGATTGATATTGTTTTAGATAGTATATCATTAGGCACAACATTTAAAGATGAATTAACTAAATATGGCATAATTTTTTGTTCTATTTCTGATGCAATTTTTCTATATCCTGAATTAATAAAAAAATACTTAGGAAGTGTCGTTCCAATAGGCGATAATTTTTTTAGTGCTTTAAATTCTGCGGTTTTTACAGATGGATCATTTTGTTATATTCCAAAAAATATTAAATGCCCATTGGAATTGTCAACATATTTTCGAATAAATGATCAAGAAAGTGGACAATTTGAAAGAACATTAATTATAACCGAACAAAATAGTAGCGTAAGCTATTTAGAAGGATGTACAGCTCCAAAATTTGATAATAATCAACTACATGCTGCAATTGTTGAGTTAGTTAGTATGGATAACTCATCCATTAAATATTCAACAGTTCAAAATTGGTATGCAGGTGACAAAAATGGTAATGGTGGGATTTATAATTTTGTAACAAAACGTGGATTATGCATAGGCAAAAATTCAAAAATATCATGGACACAAATTGAAACCGGTTCTGCAATAACATGGAAATATCCAAGTTGTATATTAACAGGTAAATATTCAGTGGGAGAATTTTATTCCGTTGCATTAACAAATAATTATCAACAAGCTGACACTGGTACTAAAATGATACACATTGGCGAAGAAACAAAAAGTCGAATAATATCAAAAGGAATTTCTGGTGGGAATTCAACAAATAGTTATAGAGGATTAGTAAAAATATCTCATAAAGCAAAAAAATCGCGCAATTATTCACAATGTGACTCCTTATTACTTGGAAATAAATCTTCTGCCAATACTTTTCCATACATAAAAGTAGAAAATTCAAGTTCTCAAATTGAACATGAAGCATCGACTTCAAAAATTGGTGAAGAACAGATTTTTTATTTTTTACAAAGAGGAATTTGTTTAGAACAAGCAATTAATTTAATAATAAGTGGATTTTGTAGAGACGTTTTTATGGAATTACCTATGGAATTTGCTGCTGAAGCTGACAAATTATTAAATTTAAAATTAGAAGGAACAATAGGATAATAAATTAAATAAATGTGAAATATTTCACATTTATTTAATTATTCATCAATTATTTGAACGAAGTCTTGCTAATTGTTGTAAAGCTAAACGTCCAACATTATATAATGCCCATGATGCAGCAATAATAACTGGAAAAAATACAAAAATAAGACGACTATCCATTAAATATTTCCTTTTAAATTTTAAAAATAATGATAAGATTTTTGTTGGATATTAATTTATTAGCAAGCGTTTAACCAAATTTACCAGAAGTAGAAGCAATAAGGAAAGCTGCATATGTTAAAATATAACCAACCGTAAAATGAACTAAACCTACTAGACGTGCTTGAACTATAGATAAAGCGATAGGTTTATCGCGCCAGCGAATAAGATTGGCTAAAGGAGTACGTTCATGAGCCCAAACTAAGGTTTCAATTAATTCTTGCCAATAACCACGCCAAGAAATTAAAAACATAAAACCAGTTGCCCAAATTAAATGACCAAATAAAAACATCCAAGCCCAAACAGCTTGACTATTCATGCCAAAAGGATTATAACCATTGATTAATGGAGAAGAATTTAACCAAAGATAATCACGTAACCAACCCATAATATAATTAGATGATTCATTAAATTGAGAAGGATTTCCGCCCCAAATTGTAATATGTTTCCAATGCCAATAGAATGTAACCCAACCAATAGTATTTAACATCCAGAACATAGAAAGATAAAATGCGTCCCATGCTGAAATATCACATGTACCACCACGACCTGGACCATCACATGGGAAACTATAACCAAAATTAATTTTATCAGGCATTAATTTTGAACCACGAGCATCTAACGCACCTTTTACTAAAATTAAAGTCGTTGTATGTAAACCTAAAGCAATAGCGTGGTGCACTAAAAAATCACCTGGACCTATAGGTAAAAATAATGAATTATTAGAATTATTAATAGCTTGAGACCAACCCGGTAACCAAACTTTAGCCGCATCTAATGTTGTTAAACTTTGTTTAGAAGAAAGTAACACATTAAACCCATACAAAACTTTACCAGAAGATGATTGAATAAATTGAGCAAATACTGGTTCAATTAAAATTTGTTTCTCAGGCTGACCAAAAGCTACAACAGTATCATTATGAACATACAAACCTAAAGTATGAAAACCTAGAAATAAACATACCCAGCTTAAATGTGAAATAATGGCTTCTTTATGAGCTAACATTCTTGTAAGCACACTATCTTCATAATTTTCAGGCGAATAATCACGAACTAAAAAAATTGCGCCATGAGCAAAAGCACCCACCATTATAAAACCGGCAATATACTGATGATGAGTATAAAGAGCAGCCTGTGTTGTAAAATCTTTAGCCATATAAACATAAGATGGCATTGCATACATGTGTTGAGCAACTAATGATGTAACAACACCTAAAGAAGCCAATGCTAAAGCTAATTGAAAATGCAAGGATTGTTGATGCTCATGGAATAAAGCATTATGACCACCATTAAAATTAACTCCAGGTGGACGATGTGCATCAAGAATATCTTTAATAGAATAGCCTATACCAAAATTGGTACGATATAAATGACCAGCAACCATAAAAATAACAGCAATTGCTAAATGATGATGAGCAATATCTGTTAACCATAATGATTGAGTTTGAGGATTAAAGCCACCAATAAAAGTTAATATAGCAGTTCCGGCACCGATACTTGTTCCAAAAATATGTTCACTTGTATCAGGATTAGCTGCATATTCTGATAGATTTAAATTAAATAGTGGTCGTAAGCCGCCTACATAAGGTAATGTAATAAGAAAATTATCCCAACCTACATGAATTCCGCGTGATAAAGGAATAGCTACATGAACTAAATGTCCGGTCCAGGCTAATGAACTTACACCAAATAAACCTATCAAATGATGATTTAATCGGGATTCATTATTCTTAAACCATGATAAAGAAGGTTTAAATTTAGGTTGTAAATGCAACCAAGCCGCGAATAAAAATATACTAGCTAATAATAATAAACCAATAGATCCATTATATAAATCATTATTAGTTCTAATACCAATAGTATACCACCAATTATAGAGACCAGAATATGAGATATTTACCGGATAATTTACACCACCTCTAGTAAATGCTTTAATTGCCGGTTCACCAAAATGTGGATCCCAAATTGCATGAGCAATTGGTTTAACTTTTAATGGATTTAAAATCCATTGTTCAAAGTTACCTTGCCAGGCAACATGAAACAAATTACCTGAAGTCCATGTAAAAATAATTGCTAAATGACCAAAATGAGAAGCAAATATTTTTTGATAAAGACTTTCTGAAGTGATTTCATCGTGCATTTCTAAGTCATGAGCTGTTGCAATACCATACCAAATACGTCGTGTAGCTGGATCTTTTGCTAAAGCCTGACTAAATTTTGGAAATTTAGTTGCCATAATATTTTATTACCTTTTTAAAATTAACCAACTGAAATAATACGAGCTAAAAAGAATGACCATGTTGTCCCAATACCCCCTAAAAGATAATGAGCAAGACCAACTGCACGACCCTGAGTAATACTTAATGCACGTGGCTGAATTGAAGGAGCGACTTTTAATTTATTATGTGCCCAAACAATAGATTCAATTAATTCTTGCCAATAACCACGGCCACTAAAAAGAAACATTAGACTAAATGCCCAAATAAAATGTGCACCTAAAAAAATTAAACCATATGCCGAAACAGAAGAACCATAAGATTGAATTACTTGCGAAGCTTGTGACCATAAAAAATCTCTTAGCCATCCGTTAATAGTAATCGCACTTTGCGAAAAATTACCACCCGTGATATGAGATGCTACACCATTAGAATTAACGGTACCCCAAACATCAGATTGCATTTTCCAACTAAAATGGAATATAACAACCGAAATAGAGTTATACATCCAAAATAAACCTAAAAAAATATGGTCCCAAGATGAGGATTGACATGTACCACCACGACCGGGGCCATCACATGGAAAACGGAATCCTAAATTTGCTTTATCAGGAATTAATTTAGAACTACGCGCATATAAAGTACCTTTAAGTAAAATTAAAACTGTAACGTGAATAGTAAAAGCATGTATATGATGTACCATAAAATCAGCTGTACCTAGATTTATTGGCATCATTGCAATTTTACCAGCAATTGAAATAATATCACCACCAAAAGCATAACTTGAAATAGCCAAAGCATTTGGTGCCGTATTAACAGGTGCTAATAAATGAGTATTTTGAATCCATTGAGCAAAAACAGGTTGTAACTGAATTGCTTTATCAGAGAACATATCTTGTGAACGACCTAATGCGCGCATCGTATCATTATGGATATATAAACCAAAACTATGCATTCCTAAAAAAATACAAACCCAATTTAGATGAGAAATAATTGCATCACGATGACGAATCATTCTATCTAACAAATTATTATAACTGATCGTTGGATTGTAATCACGAACCATAAAAATAGCAGCATGTGCAGCAGCACCCACAACACAAAAACCACCAATCCACATATGATGCGTAAATAGAGATAATTGGGTAGGATAATCAGTTGCAATATAGGGATATGGGGGCATAGCATACATATGATGTGAAACAATAATACTTAAAGAACCTATCATTGCTAAATTAATCGCTAATTGTGCATGCCATGAAGTAATTAAAATTTCATAAAGACCTTTATGACCATCACCAGTATAGGGACCTTTATGGGCCTCTAATATTTCTTTCATACTATGACCCACACCCCAATTCGTGCGATACATATGGCCGGCAAAAATAAAAAGCACAGATAATGCTAAATGATGATGGGCGACATCACTTAACCAAAGCCCACCTGTAACTGGATTTAAACCACCTTTAAAAGTTAAAAAATCAGAGTAAACATTCCAATTAAATCCAAAAAACGGCGCTAAACCTTTAGAAAAACTAGGGTATAATTGATTGATTAATTCATGATTGATTAAAAATTCATGAGGCAATGGTATTTCTTGTGGTGCAATACCTGCATCAAGCAATTTATTAATTGGAACAGCTATATGAATTTGGTGACCCGACCAAGATAGACATCCTAAACCCAATAAACCGGCTAAATGATGATTCATCATAGATTCGGCATTTTGAAACCATTCTAATTTTGGTGCTAGTTTATGGTAGTGAAACCAACCAGCAAACATCATAAGTGCAGACATAATTAGACCGCCTAAAGCTGTCCAATATAGTTCAATTTCACTCGTAATACCTTCAGCTCGCCATAATTGAAAAAAACCAGAAGTAATTTGAACACCTTGAAAATTACCACCTACATCACCATTTAAAATTTCTTGCCCAACAATGGGCCAAACAACTTGTGCACTCGGCTTAATTAAAGTTGGATTAGCTAACCAAGCCGAATAATTTGAAAAGTAGGCACCATGAAAATGCATACCACTTATCCATAAAAAAATAAGTGATAATTGTCCAAAGTGAGCGCTAAAAATTTTTCTAGAAACTTCTTCTAAAGAACTAGTTTGATTATCAAAATCATGAGCGTCGGCATGTAAATTCCAAATCCATGTTGTTGTTTTTGGCCCTTTTGCTAAAATTCTTGAAAAATGACCAGGTTTGGCCCATTTTTCAAAATTAGTATCAACAACATCACGATCGACCAAAACTTTAATTTTTTTAGCGTCACGCTCTTGTGAGCTAATAGTCATATGTCTCTCCTTTTGGAGATAAAAAATAAGAAACTGTTATATC
>CAISYO010000230.1 GCA_903889745.1 uncultured Bacteroidota bacterium
AGAGTCCAGACCAAAATTGATGAAAAGTTGGAACTGGTTAATGTTGGTTTAACCACTTAATCCAATCACTAGTTACTTTATCCCAATTAAAAATATCGTAATTAGGTTTGTTGTCTATTGTTAATGGAAAAAAGTTATGTTCCGCACCTATATAAGGATGGAATGTAAAGTTACTTTTCCCTTTTCTAATAAAGTCAACTCTCATGAAGTCGTTAAAAGGAGCACTCCAATCTTTTGTTCCATAAGAAACTAGAACAGGAATTTTTAGATTTTCTAATTGTTTGATTGGAGGTTCAGAAAATACAAATGTCGATTTATTAGTGTCACCTTGTGAATCGTCCATATCGTTTTTATTTTTTACAACTTCTTCCCAATACTTTATTTCTTCTTCACCTAAACTTGAACTATCCGAATAAGTATCATGCATCCTTCCTTGTCCAATCATTGACATTATTCTTCCCATTGGGTTTCCACCTGCATATATCAAATGTGTAATTTTATTGGTTTCCCTCGACATTTTAGACGATACTGAACTACCTTCCGAATGTCCCGCAACAACTAGTTGAGATTTTGAAACCCAACTCATTTTTTGTAGATACTTAATAATTTTGATATTTCTATGTACATAGTAATTTAATAAATTTCGGTCAGAATATTTTTTGGGAAATTTCCCTGTACTATCGATAAAATTAAAACTTGGAGAAAGGTTTTTAGTATCTGCAATTAAAGGGATATAAGGTTTCCCAACAATTACAACATGATATTTTTTTGAAAGAATGTCTGGGTTGAATGGAAAAACTCCGTAAACTTCTTTTTCATTGTATTTGATTAAAGGTATAGGTAAACTTCCCTGACAAAAAAAGAAAAGAGGTTTTTTTACATTTTCTTCTCCTTTTGCAGATTTTATCAAAATATCAATTTTGTCATTTTTATAATTGAACTCCATGTGAGTATAACCGAAATCATCAACAGATTTTAATTTCTGTCCAAAGGTTGTTTGACTGAAAATGACAAATGAAAATAATATTAAGTGCAACTTCATAAGTTATAACTAGGGTTTATGTCTCTCAAAATAACGAATTTCTCAAAGAATAGACATCTTCTTTGATTTGTATTTTAGAAAGAGTCATTGAGTAAAATTCATTTCAAGTATAACCAATATTATTAAGTGAGTTAAATTAAATGTTGTTATTCAGATTATAGATTTATTTGTCCTTTCAACTTTAATAGGTATAAAATTACCCTAGGATGGTATTTTCATGTTAATTGAGGGTGTCACTTATGTTTTTGCATAAATTGAAAATCTATGCTAATTTTGATAGAAGAATAAATTACAATGAAGGTTAAATTATCCAAATTAAAACACCATCCCCTAAACGAAAAGATTTATACGTTATCTGGAATTGAATCGTTAATGGAGTCTATCAGACAAGTTGGTTTACTTGAACCCCCTACAATAGACCAAAATTTCCAGGTAGTTAGTGGAAACCGAAGGTTCGAATCAATAAAAAGACTTGGTTGGAAAGAAATTGATGTACATCAAATCAATGTAAAAAAAGGTGATGAGGTATTAACCCTTATACATTTTAATAGACAACGAATTAAGACCACACAGGAACTATTGAATGAATACTTTGAATTAGAGTCTCATCATCGAAAGAAAGGGGTTAAAAAGGGAGTTAGAATACGTGGAATAGTATCTGATGAAATTAAGGTTACAGATGGACAACTTGCAAGAATTCTATTTGTTCACAAAAGGAATCCAGAATATATCAAACTTGTTGACCAAGGTATTCTATCTGTGAACCAGGCGTACCTTACTTTAAGAAGAGAAGAAGAAGAAATCAAATCAAAGGATTCTTTGAAGAAATCCTCCAAATTCCAAAATCCCAAAAAGAAATCAGAATTTACTTTTTATAAAAAATCATCAGATAAGTTACTCGAACTCAAAAGTAATAGTATTCAATGCATATTCACATCGAGTCCTTATCCACTTGCGATTAGGAATTATTCATCAAAAGTCACTTTAGGTACTGAAAAATCAGTAGAAGAATATTCGGAAAACTTAAGTAATCATCTTGTATCTTGTTATCGTGTCCTGAATGAAACGGGTAGTTTTTATCTCAATTTAGGAGATGTTTATAAGGATGGGGAACAACAAAATGCACCTCATCGAGTACTCTTCAAATTACTTGATAAAACGGACTTCAAGTTGAGAAGTACTATTATTTATAAAAAAACAAATCCAAAACCATCCTCCATAAAGAATAGACCATCTAACACGTTTGAATATATTTTTCACCTGGTAAAGTCTATGGATTATGATTA
>CAISYO010000231.1 GCA_903889745.1 uncultured Bacteroidota bacterium
TCCAGATGGTAAATATGTTCTTACATCATC
Organism: uncultured Bacteroidota bacterium; assembly: GCA_903889745.1. GTDB lineage: Bacteria > Bacteroidota > Bacteroidia > Flavobacteriales > Flavobacteriaceae > Flavobacterium. Next base: position 31 of record CAISYO010000231.1, read on the forward strand.
TGATGACGGTACCATTCGAATTTGGAATATTGAAAATGGAGAGGAGTTAAAAAAGATTTCTAATAAAATCTCTAAAATAATTAATGCTCACTTTAGCCCTAATGGAGAGTTTATTATTGTTACTACAGGCGATAATTCAATTAGAATTTATAACTATGAAAATATCAAAGAGGTTTATAAATTGGAATTGGATTGTGAAATTATTGACGGCGATTTCAGTTTTGATGGAAATTATATTCTAGTTAGGCTAGAGAAGAGAATTGAAGAATTTGTTAGTGACCCAGTTAATAATAAAGAGATAGATAATTATACTACTTCGGCTGATGGTAAATCTTACACAACAAAATATATCAATTTCTGTAGAATATTTAATTTCAAATTAAAACGCGAATTGATTTTAGATGAAAATATAAGATTTGATCTTATTACAAATGAAATCAGACAAACCAACAAATATTTATTGTGCTACAGAAAAGATTCTGTTTGTTGTTTGTATGACTTTCAATCAAATAAACTACATTTTATTTTCTCGGAAGATAAACAAATTTATAAAGTAAATTTAAGTGATGAAGGCAAACATTTAATTATTTTATTTTCAGATAATTCAATATCCCTTTATGATGCATCTTCATTGATAAAAAAAACAGAGTTTAAGATTTGCTCTGAATTTAAATTTTCACAGTATTTACGTAAAGGAAACCTATTATCATTCAATGACAAAATCATTTTAACAGATTGGGATAAAGTTTTTATTTATGCTATTGATGGAAAGAAAATTAATGAATTTATTTTATTGGGAAGTGGCGGGGCTGTTGATAGAAACTACACCTTATTAGGAGCTAAGCAAGATGAATTAATTAATGAAAAAGGCAATTGGGAGGAGCATAATTTATTTCCAGTATTTTATAGCCTGAAAGATGGAAAAGTATCAAAAGATTTGGAGGGTTGTGCAGATTTTGTTGCGACTGAAAATAATCTAAATAATAATATTTTTAGAAATAACTGGTCGCTTTGGGACTATAAAACTGGACAAAGTGTTAGAAAATTCAAAGATTGGAATGGGAAGATTGCTGAAAATAAAATATTAGATTCGATATTCGAAAATGTTTATCATAAATTCACTGACCATCGAGGAATACATAGTGGTTTCTTTAGTGACTTCTCAAATGATTCTAGTTTAATTTTATCCTTTAAAGATGTTTTCCATGATACATCCATGGACTTCAATAGAATTAGAATTTGGAATAAAAGTGGCGGCATTTTAAAAATACTTGATTGTAAAAAAATAAAATCAGCTCAATTTAATTCATCTGGTCAAAAAATCATTACGGTTTCATACGATAACTGGGTTTATCTATGGGACATTAAAACTTCCCATGCCGATAAAATTTTCAAAGAATTTTCAAAATCTCCCATATTAGCTGATTTTGCATGTAATGATAAAATTATTTTAATCTCAACTAAGGATTCTATTTTTATTTTAGATGTAATCAAAAATTCAATAATTCAAAAATTTAAAGGTGGTCCATTCTGGAATAATGAAGGATTTAGTTTTAATAATGATAAGACTAAGTTAATTATTAACATGGAACGAAATTGTTTGATTTACGATTTAAATGCAAACAAAACTGTCATTAGTTTAAATAGTTTTGATAGTTGGATAAGTTCAGCATCTTTTGCTACAGATGATAATTATATAGTTACTACTGACTTTAGTAAGAAAACAATTGTTTGGAATGCCAATACTGGAAAAAAAATGTATACTCGTTTACAACTTAAAAAAGGGGAATGGCTCGTGTACGATGAAAATTACCGTTTTGATGGTACACCCGGAGCAATTGAACAATTGTATTTTGTATGCGGCTTGGAGGTAGTTGAATTAAATCAAGTAAAAGATTCGTTGTATGTGCCTAACCTAGTGCAGCGAATCATGAATGGTGAAAACCTAAACCATCTGCCTAAATTAGCTGAATTGCAAATTTGCGGAGTAACACCATTGGTTGAACCCTTAGATGAAAAAAATTATAAATACCTTATTACCCCACGCACAGGTGGTATTGGCGATATTGATCTTTACATCAATGGAGTTGTAAGGCAAACCATCAATACAAAAAAATTAAAGAAAGAAGGCAATGCGTATGTTCTTAATATTGACCCTTCCCTAATAAAAAACTACAGTACGCCCGGCGAGGAAAACCAAATTAAAGTAATTGCCAAAACAGCCAACAACAGCATCAGTTCACGTGGTATTATCATGCAGGTAGAAAGCACAGAAAATAAAAAGTTAAAACAACCATCAGTACATGCTGTTATGATAGGCATTGATGATTACAAAGGCGATGAAATCGATTTAAATTATGCCGCAAAAGATGCAAACGATTTTCAAATGGCGTTGCAATTGGCAACAAAAAAATACTTTAATACAGATGATACCAACAGAGTAAATTTTTACAACCTTACAATTGACAGAAACGCAAAAATAGGAACAGATAAAATAAAAGGCATTACCCCCGATAGAGGAGCAATTTTTAATACACTTCAGCAAATTGAAAAAAACAGTAAACCCGAAGATCTGTTTATTTTGTTTTTTGCAGGCCATGGAGAAATAGTAGACACAGATCAATTATTATTGCTCACCACAGAAGCCGGTAAATCAAACTTTCAGGGCATACGCATGCGCGAGTTACTTGAACAAGTAAATAAAATACCGGCAGGCAAACGTATTTTAATTTTAGATGCCTGCCATTCCGGAGCAGCAATTAATAACTTGGATATGGCTCAATATACGGGCAAACGCGATGTAAAAGATGCCGAACTAAAATCGCAACGATTAAAAGAGTTGGATAAGCTGGCAAGTAAATCCGGCTTTGTTATAATTACAGCTTCTTCTTCCGATCAAAAAGCATTGGAGCTTCCGCAATACGAGCATGGTTTGTTAACTTATGCATTGCTGAATGCGATGCTCAATAACAAAAACGCATTGAATGAAAATAATCAGCTGCAGCTAAACAAATGGTTAGATGCTACTGAAGAAGAAATGAAAAAACTGAGTAAAGACCAAAGCGCTGAAAGTATGGTGCCAATTAGTTTTATTATGGGTAAAATTGATGATGAGGTTCGAAATTCTATTCAGCTAAAAGAGTTGCCAACGGTGTTTATAGAAAATGTAATGAATCTAAATATAGGTTTCGATAATTTAGGAATTAAAAAATTATTGGCTGATGGTTTTGCAGAAAACAGTAGGGGTGCAGAAAA
>CAISYO010000232.1 GCA_903889745.1 uncultured Bacteroidota bacterium
AATACGTAGTGTCTTTTGCTACATTGAAAATTCCTAATTTGTGTTTGCTGAAATTAGCTGTCGAAACTTTTGCGCGTGCTTTATCACTTTGCGTAAATCCGTCATCGGTAATAAAATTTTCAACATTAGTTGTAGTTTCATTAGGATAATCAGAAAGTCGAAACGTTACAAATGTTCCATTGGGCGATGCTTTTACTTGTTCTACTACTGATTTATCATAGAAAATTTCTTTCGGAAACTTCTCTTTTTTGGATTTGGATTGAGCTGCATACCAATCGTCTGCTTTTGCTTCATCGCGCACAAATTGAAATAATTCCTTTTGTTGGTCTTTCAAAAACGAATCTTCTGCTTTTGATTTGTTTTCTTTTCCCGATTTAAAATTGGTCAACATCACCATCGAAAAATCTTTTGTATTGAATTGGAATAGATTTCTGTTTTGCTGAAAAAATAGAATATCCGGATGGCTACTTCTTTGCACTGCACTAATTCGGTCAGCAGATTGGATGATTTTCTTGGTCTTTTTTGTGGATTGGGTATACGCGTACAAAACCCCTTGATTGGTATAATACACCACATCATAGTCTTTTTGCGTGGGCATGAAATCAACATCATAAACAGGATTTGAGGTAGTGACTTTTTGAGGTGTTTTTAACGAAGTATTCCAGAAATAAGTACTATTTCCTATTTCGTTATTTGGATTCCAATCGAATAAAACGGTTTGCCCATCAATAGACCAACGGTGATTTGAAGGTTGGTGCCCGATGAATTCGTCGCCTTTCATGATGTCTTCTAAACGAAGCTGTTGCGCCTGACCAAAAATGGTGAAAAGTAAGAGGAAGAAACCGCAGTATTTTTTCATTGGAAAATAGTTTGATTCTTACAAATATACCAATAAAAGTAAATGAGGGAAAAAGGTTTTGTGAATTGAAGTGTTTTTGTGAATTTTTTTGTGGGCACGGAATACAATTCCGCGCCATCGGGGTATTTAGGAGTTTTAAAATTCCATCATAAGCATCTGAATAAGTCCATGAATGACTAATAAATAGTCTGTAATTTTTTTCCATTTTTCTATATTTTATATGCGTTTTTTTTCTGCGATTCTGCGGTTAACTTGCCCATAACTTATATATATATGCTCAGCTTTTTACTATTTAGTTGAGCAAAGCCGTCTGTTTTTGGGGAGCTGTACTCAACTATAGTTGTGAACTATTAATTAACCAAACATAGTAATTATTTTTAAAATTAGCAACTATAAGTAACTATTTTTAATTTATTAATAACTTAAATTATGTTGAAAGGGTTGCTTTTTTTAATTTCTCTAGGGCAATTGTTTCATTTCTCTAGGGCAATGACATACTTTCCCTAGGGCAATTAAGGTATTGCTGTACAGCAATTATAAAATTGAACAAGTAAAAACGAAATAAAGTAACGGTTAAAAGCAGTTTATAAAATAAAGGAAAACTAGCGCTGGGCATTGTTTCATAATTTTAAGGAGCATAACAAGAGTTTGTTACCCAATAAATTAAAACAAAAAAGTCCCGAGTAAATCGGGACTTTTAATATTGTTTTGAGTAAAATTAATTATTCAACGCCTCTGCTCCACCAACGATCTCTAAGATTTCGTTTGTAATAGCCGCTTGACGTGCTTTGTTGTACGTTAATTTTAATTGGTCTCTTAATTCTGTAGCGTTATCGGTTGCTTTATGCATTGCGGTCATACGCGCTCCGTGTTCTGCTGCAAATGAATCTCTAATTGATTTGTACAATTGTGTTTTTAATGATTTTGGAATCAATGTCAACACAATTTCTTCTTTAGAAGGTTCAAAAATATAATCAGAAGCAACCACTTCACCACCCACAATAGGCGCTAAAGGTAAAAACTGTTGTGTTCTTACAATTTGAGTTGCCGCATTTTTAAATTCGTTATACACGATTTCGATTTTATCATAATCGCCCGCTACAAATTTATCCATTAACTGTTGTGCAATGTCTGAAGCATTTTCAAAGGTTAATTGGTCAAAAATGGTGTTTTGAACCTCAATTACGTTGTTTGTTTTACGCAACACATCGTTTCCTTTTTTACCAATCGCAAAAATATCTACTTGTTTGCCTTCATAAGCATCTGCTACCACTTTGACTTGCTTGATAACGTTTGTATTGAACGCACCACACAAACCTCTGTTTGAAGTAACCGCAACAATAAGTACTTTTTTTACTTCTCTTTGAGCTGTAAAAGCACCACCTACTTCTCCTTCAAGGGTTGCACTTAAGTTTTGTAATAGTTCGGTTAGTTTTTCTGCATAAGGGCGCATTGCTGTAATTGCATCT
>CAISYO010000233.1 GCA_903889745.1 uncultured Bacteroidota bacterium
GTCATGCTTGGTGCAGCCATTTTATTTTGGTTCTTTAGTTCCGTCAGTTGCGGTTGCCCAAATTCTTTCTTCGATATAATTATTTTTATCAAATTTACCCCCTAAAACTTCTTGCTCTTTCAACAATTTTTTCTCTTGAGTGCGCATGTTGAAATCAATAACAGAGGACGGTGTTGCCATAGATTGGTATCCATAACGTAAAATTTCAGTATCAAAATCTACATTTGTGGTGGTGTAAGCGGTATAGGTTTCAATAGCAAAAGGCAAATAATAAGCGCCTTTACCGTTCCAAGGTCTAATTTGAATTTTATTCAATCCATTTGAACGTTCTTCAACCACTAAATAATCTTTAAAAATATCAATACCTTCCAATAATACATCTTTTCGATGTCCAATTAAATCCGTCCAATTTTCAGCAGAAGTAGCTGTTTCCGGAGTCTTCATTAGTTTAAAATTGGTTGCTTTATCTTTATTAGTAACGATATAAAAACTATCACCATAATGAGAAATCGAATATTCTAATCCGCGAGTTCTTTTTTGAAAAACTTTAAATGCTCCATTTGGATTATTGGCTTCTAAAATTTGATATTCAGAAGTTAATGTGCTTGACGAACCAATTACCAAATATTTCTTAGATTTTTCTTTGTATACAAACGTGCTAAAAGTATCGTCTTTTTCATGAAAAATTACGACATCAGAACTTGCATCAGTGCCTAAAGTGTGCTTGTAAATTTTATCCGAACGTAATGTTTGTAAATCTTTACGTGTATAAAATAATGTTTTGTTATCACCAGCCCAAGTAGAACCTCCAGTAGTATTCTCTAACTTAACCGGAAGTATTTCACCTGTTTCTAAGTTTTTAATTTGGATCGTATATTGTCTTCTAGAAAGTAAGTCGACTCCAAACGCAACCCACTTGTTATCTTCACTAATACTAATTCCCGATAGATTAAAATAAGATTGCCCTTTTGCCATTTCGTTGCAATCAAACATAATTTCTTCTTTCGCTTCTAAACTTCCTTTTTTACGAGAATAGATTGGATAATCTTTCCCTGTTTCATAACGTGTAATGTAATAATAGCCGTTATATAAATACGGAACCGAACTATCATCTTCTTTAATACGCGATTTCATTTCTAGAAACAAATCGTCTTGCAACGGTTTGGTATGTACAGTTGACTTTTGGTAATATTCGTTTTCTTTATTTAAGTAATCAATAACTTCTGGATTTTCTCTTTCGTTTAACCAATAATAATTATCAATTCTTTTATCTCCGTGCTTTTCAAGAGTTTTAGTAACAATTTTAGCAACTGGAGGTTGTATTTTATCTGACATTTTATTTGTTTTAATTTGACTATAAACAGGAGCAAAAATAACACAACCGAAAAGGAAATACGCGATTTTTTTCATGAATTTTACATTAATTATTAACTGCTAATTTACTATTTTTGTTCGAATAAAAAAATTAAAATATGTTTGGAGATATTATGGGAATGATGGGTAAATTAAAAGAAACCCAACAAAAAGTTGAAGAAACAAAGAAACGCTTAGACTTTGTTTTAATTGATGAAAAAAGCAATGATGGATTACTCGAAGTAACACTAAATGCTAACAGAAAAATTAAAAGTATTACTATAAGTGATGATTTACTTAATGACAAGGAAATGCTTGAAGATTATATAGTTACTACAATGAATAAAGCGATCGAAAAAGCAACAAACGTTCATGAAACCGAATTAGCAGCAGTGGCTAAAGAGAGCATGCCAAATATTCCTGGAATGGATCTTTTTAAATAGTTTTTATATGAATTTTAGAACTAAAAACCGATTTTCTTTACTTGTTTTTTTTCTTTTTCTAAGTGTCGTTTCCTTTGCACAAGTATCGATTTGCAGCTGGAACATCATGAATTTAGGAAAGTCAAAATCGAATAGCGAATTAGAAGTTATGGCAAATGCAATAAAAAGCTATGACATTATTGCTATTCAAGAAGTAGTTGCGGGTTACGGAGGTTCTCAAGCGGTGAGTCGATTGGTTTCTATTTTAAACACAAAAGGTTCGAAATGGGATTATAGTATAAGTGAACCCACCACAAGCCCAAATCCTTCTAGTCAAGAACGTTATGCTTTTATCTGGAAAACTGCACAAGTTAAAAAAGTAGGAAAATGTTGGCTTGACCAAAACTATGAAAATGAAATAGATAGAGAGCCTTTCATGGGAACATTTGATTACCAAGGAAATACCTTTACTTTAGTATCTTTTCATGCAGTTCCCAAGAAGAAAAATCCGGAAACTGAACTGAAATATTTTAAGTTTTTTCCAAAACTTTATCCAAAACTCAACTTAATATTTTTGGGTGATTTCAATTGTCCGCAAAGTCATACCGTTTTTAATCCGATAAAAAACAATGGCTTCGCTCCTATTTTAGTCAATCAAAAAACCAGCTTACGCCAGAAATGCATTCAAAACGATTGTTTGGCTTCTGAATATGATAATTTGTTTTATGACAAACAGAAAATAAAAATCTTACAAAAAGGAATTGTTGCTTTTTATGAAAGCTTTTCTTCTGTTAAAGAAGCTCGAAAAATATCAGACCACGTGCCTATTTGGTGTGTAATGGACTTTAAATAATTCCCATTCCTAAACCAATTGCTAACAAAAGCAATAAAACAGCAACAAAAGCTTGGATAAATTTCAACGTAACTTTCTTTAAAAGTTGGTTGCCCAAATACGCTCCAGTAATCGCACAAAGCGTTGCCGAAATTAACAATACTTTATTTTCATACAACGTATAAGTCGTAATTTTTGAAGCATAAACACTCAAACGAGTAAAATCAATAAACATCGAAACTACAATTCCTGTAGCAATGAAACTTTCTTTGGACAAACCTACTTTAATCAAAAATGCACTTCGCAAAGCGCCTTGATGTCCTGAAAGTCCGCCAAAAAATCCGCTTAAAACTCCGCCCAAAGGCAATTTATTTTTTCCAAACTCCATTTTACTTAAAAACGGAATCAAGTCTAAAAGCGCAAAAATTACCAATAAAATAGCAATAATAAATTTTACAGGAAAAACGTCTAATTGTTTTCCAAAAAGGGAATAACTAAACAAAGGTGCTAAATCAGAAATTTGCAACAACAACCACGAACCCACAAAAGCGGCAATAATTGCAGGAATTCCGAATTTCATCAACACCTCTTTATTAGCGTGTTTTCCAACCAAGAAAAACTTAAATAAATTATTTGCAAAATGTACAAGGCCACACAATCCAATGGCAATATCAATTGGGAAAAAGAGCATAAAAACAGGTGTCAATAAAGTTCCCAATCCAAACCCAGAAAAAAAGGTTAAAATGGCGGTTAAAAACGCTACTATTGATATGATTATGATTTCCATCTGTTTAAAATATTTTATCAAATGAAGTTCCGTTGAATTTATAAACTCCACCTTCTGCCATTCCAAAAAGTAAATTGTTTGAATTGTCTTTATAAATTGTCCAAATCATTTGCGATTTATGATTTTTGTTAATAGTATAGTTTGTCATTGTTTTGCCGTCATATTTCCAAGCACCTGTATCTCTATCTCCAAACCAAATATTTCCTTCTGAATCTTCTTCAATTGCAAAAACGTGTTCAAGCGTTCCTGATTCTGACTTATCACCACTTTTGGAACTTCTTGGATGAATTAAATGATGCATTTCCGAAAAATTAATAATTGAACCACCTTCCATTAGCAAAACTCCTATCCCATTATTTCCTATCCAAATGCGCCCTTTTGAATCGGCTAAAACACTTCTAATATGCAAAAAATCATCCTCTTTAAGATTTAATTTTTCATAATCAAAGTAATTTATCAGTTTACCATCATAATTGAATAGTGCAGCATATGTAGCAATCCAAACGTTACCATCAATATCTTTTGATATATCTGTTACTCCATAAGCATTATTAGTCTCTTGATATTTCAGTTTCGGAAAAATTAGATAGTTCATGTTTATTCCGTCAAAACGATTTATTCCGTCTTCTTCGCCAGCATAAAACCAAAAATCACCTTTGGTTTCATTCCATTCATATTTTGGGTTCTTGGTATTAGTTGGATATTTTATAAACATTTCTTTGTCATATACACTTACTCCATTAGCCGTTCCAAACCAAATTTTACCATTATCATCCTCTTGAATTGAACGAATTTGATTGTCAGACAAACCTTCATTAGTTGTATAGTATTCGAATGTTTTTCCATCATAGTGGCTAACTCCTTCGTTATGACTTCCAAGCCAATAATTACCTTTACTGTCTTGAAATATAGCACGTATTCCAGAAGTAAATTTTAAAGTATCGGTTTTCGAAGTACTTACTAATTCAGAATTATTTCTTTCTTTCTCGGATGCTTTTTGTTCAAAGCAAGAAAAGTTTAAAGTTAACAAAACAATCAGGTATATCATTTTTGAATTTTTTTTCATTTTAGTAGTTTCAATCTTTTAAAATAATACACTATTTTATTTTCTAAATTTAACGAACTGTATTAATCCGTGTTCCAAAAAAGATTAAAATTTTAATTTAGCAAAAACTTCCATTACATATTCGTGCATGACTTCTTTATAATCTAAATGCGTTACAATACGTAACTTTCCGTGCCCCATCGAACTAATTAAAATACCTTTTTGTTTCAATTTTTCCATGAATAGCTTTTCATCAATTGATGGTTTCAATCCAAAAATTAAAATATTAGTTTCAACTGGTTCTACACTGGCTACCCAAGGCATTTTTTCTAACAAACCACCTAATTCTTTAGCTCTTCTGTGGTCAATTTCTAAACGGTTTATATTATTTTGTAAAGCATATAATCCAGCTGCCGCTAAATAGCCAGACTGACGCATTCCGCCTCCAAATATTTTTCTTATACGCAAGGCTCTTTTCATATCTTCCTTAGTTCCTAATAAAACCGAACCCACAGGAGCGCCTAATCCTTTCGATAAACAAACCGAAATCGTGTCAAACAACTCGCCAAACTGCTTCGGATGTTGTTTTTTAGCTACTAAAGCATTCCACAAACGTGCACCGTCTAAATGGTATTTCAAATTATTTTCGGTACAAACTTGCTTAATTGCTTGCAACGTTTCAATATCATAACAAGCGCCACCACCTTTATTGGTAGTATTCTCAATACTTACTAATGATGTCAATGGCGCATGATAAAAATCAGGATCGTTAATCGCATTTTTAACAAAATCGGCTGTAATCATTCCACGTTTTCCATCAACCAAACAACACGAAACGCCACTATTAAAAGAAGCGCCTCCGCCTTCATAATGATAAATGTGCGAATATTTATCACAAATTACTTGTTCTCCAGGCTGCGTATGCAATTTAATCGCCGTTTGATTGGCCATCGTTCCCGAAGGAAAAAACAAAGCAGCTTCCATCCCAAATAAATCAGCCAGCGTTTCCTCTAATTCATTGACTGTTGGGTCTTGCTTATATACATCATCGCCTACTTTAGCATTAAACATTACATTCAACATCTCTACAGAAGGTCGGGTTACCGTATCACTTACTAAATTTATTTCCATATATCAATCAGATACCTTATTTTTGATAAAATTTTTAGGAGCTAATTCCCGCTATACGTTTCAATCTTTTCATTTTTTTGATAAAAAACAAAAAGGATTTCCACTATTATCGGGCTATGGCATTCCTTTTCAAAACAAAACTACAATATTTATGATAAATACAGAACATGTCAGAGATATTATTGATCGCCTTGGTGCGTTAAGGAGGTATCTTTGACATTGATGCCAAAACGATTGAGATAACTAACGAGGAAGAAAAAACCTTTGCACCTGATTTTTGGAACAACGCACGTGAAGCCGAAATCATAGTTAGAAACCTGCGTTCTAAAAAGAAATGGGTTGAAGACTACAATAAAGGAATGGAACAAGTAGAAGAACTCCAAATCATAATGGAATTCTTCAAAGAAGGAGCAATTTCTGAAGATGAAGTTAACCTGTTTTATGCAGAAACTATTCATCATATTGAAGATTTAGAGTTTAGAAACATGTTGTCTGATGAAGGCGACAACATGAGTGCTGTTTTGCAAATTACGGCTGGTGCTGGCGGTACCGAAAGTTGCGACTGGGCTTCTATGCTCATGCGAATGTATTTGATGTGGGGCGAAAAACAAGGCTACAAAATCAAAGAATTAAACTTTCAAGAAGGAGATGTTGCGGGAATAAAAACCGTGACTTTAGAATTTGAAGGTGATTTTGCTTTTGGTTATTTAAAAGGTGAAAACGGGGTTCATCGTTTGGTCCGAATTTCTCCTTTTGATAGTAACGCAAAACGCCATACTTCTTTTGCATCAGTATACGTTTATCCATTAGTTGATGATACTATCGAAATTGAAATCAACCCAGCCGATATAGAAATTACAACTGCACGTTCAAGTGGTGCCGGAGGTCAAAATGTAAATAAAGTAGAAACCAAAGTTCAATTGGTTCACAAACCTACCGGAATTCAAATTCAATGCTCAGAAACACGTTCACAACACGATAACAGACAACGAGCGTTGCAAATGTTGAAATCACAGCTATACGAAATTGAATTAAAAAAACAACAAGCACAACGCAGTGATATCGAAGCTGGTAAAATGAAAATCGAATGGGGGTCACAAATTAGAAACTATGTAATGCAACCCTATAAATTGGTTAAAGATGTACGAACTGGAGTTGAAACCAGTGATGTAGACAGCGTAATGAATGGTGAAATAGATCTCTTTTTAAAAGGATTTTTAATGATGATGGGGCAAAAAGAAACATAAAAAAAGAGGATATTTTCATATCCTCTTTTTTATAATATTAATAGATCATTAAATAAATAGTTTCAATAAAAAGTAAATCAATGCTGCCAATAGTGCAGACACAGGAATGGTTAATATCCACGCCCATAATAACTTAACGGTAACACCCCATCGTACTGCTGAAACCCTTTTTGTTACTCCTACTCCTATAATTGAACCTGTAATAGTATGTGTTGTTGATACCGGAATTTTAAAATGCTCCGTTGTAAACAAGGTTAAAGCTCCTGCAGACTCCGCAACAACACCTTCAAAAGCGGTTACTTTTGTAATTTTAGAACCCATAGTTTTTACAATTTTCCATCCACCACTTAACGTTCCTAAGGCAATTACTGTATAACACGTTAATGGAATCCATCCTGGCATAACACCATCAATTTTAATTCCATCTTTTTCAGATGGCAAAACAACGTTTAGATCTAGCCATCCAGCTGATAAATCTATATCTGGATTCGTTTTAATGTAAACAGCAACAGCTGCTGCAATAATCCCCATTACTTTTTGAGAATCATTACCTCCATGTCCTAAACTAAAGGCTGCCGATGATAATAATTGCATTTTCTTTAAAACAAGTTCAGCTTTTGCAGTAGATAAACTACTAAAAAACAAATTAAAAATAGCCAAACTATAGAAGATAAATGCCACTAAAAACCATTTAATATTGTGAGGTTCGGTTATAACACTCCAAAATTCACTTTCAAATCTAGGCTTTTTTATTTCTTCAAATGGAATCATTATAGAAAATAAAAACCAAGCTACTAAAGCCATTAATAAAATAGTAAACAATTTAGTATAAATATTCTTTTTAGAAGAATACATCAACCACAATGAAATAAAATATGAAATTATCATTCCTAACAATGGAGCAAAAATGATAAATAAGATTACAATAACAACCCCTGAAGGCAATAATTCTCCTTCTTTAGCTGCTTTGAACCAGTTTACAATTTTAAAACCAGCATGCTCAGGATCAGTAACACTTGATAAACCATGAGCAATGGCAGCGCCAGCAAATCCACCTATAAGTGTATGAGAAGATGAAGAAGGAATTCCTTTTAACCAAGTAATGATATTCCAAATAATAGCAGCTATAACACCAGCTAAAATAGTTGTCAAATCAATACTACTTGTATGAGCCGTTTTAGCAACGGTGTCAGCAACTCCAAAACCAAATACCCAATAGGCTAGAAAGTTAAAGAAGGCAGCCCATAGTACCGCTTGAAATGGAGTTAATACCTTAGTAGCTACAATGGTAGCAATTGAATTAGCTGCATCATGAAAACCATTAATGTAATCAAAAACTAATGCTAAAAATATAATGATGAGTAATAATGTAAAATCCATAATGGGTTTTTTAAAAATTAAACTATTATGAGTGTTTTACAGAAATTTGCTCTAAAATATTAGAAACATTCTTACACTTATCAGAAGCACTTTCTAGAGCCATTAATACTTCCTTATACTTAATTATATTTTTGGCATCATTTTCATTTTCAAAAATATCCGCAACAGCTTTATCAAAAACTACATCAGCTTTACTTTCTAATTTATTAATCCTTTTACAAGCGTCTTTAATTGCTTTGTGATTCATGTCTTTTAATTCCTTGATACCTACCCCAATTAATTGACAAGCTTCTAAATTAATTTCAGTTAATTTACGAATTGATTTTGAGATTTTTTCAACTTGGTATAAACGAATTCTACTTGATGCTCCTTGCATATAATCAGCCACATCATCCATCGATTTAATTAAAGCATGGATATCTTCTCTATCAAATGGAGTAATAAAATTTTTACTCAATTCTATGTTTGTTTTGTGGGTAATTTCGTCAATATTTTCCTCTAATTCATCAATCTTCTTAAAATAATTATCTCTTTCCCCTTTAGGTGCATTAACCGCCTCATGAAGCGTTTCTGCTAATAAAATTAAATTTACCGAAGCTTGTTCAAAAAGTGGAAAGAACTTTTTATCTTTCGGAACAAAAAACTGAAAAAATTTGTTTAGTGACATTTCATTTGTGTTTAAATTCAATGCAAAAGTAATTAGCTAATGTTAATTTATCATTAAATTAACAACAATAAGAAGTTATTAAATTTATTAAACAAATTACGTAACGTTTTCTTATTTTTACCGAACAATTAATACCTGCACATAAAATGGACATCAATTTCAATAAAAACGAAGATCATAATAAACTTTTACTTTCCGATTTAAAAAATCGATTTGCTCAAGTAAAGTTAGGTGGAGGAACCAAGCGAATTGAAAAATTACACGCTGAAGGTAAAATGACAGCTCGTGAACGCATTGATTATCTTTTAGATGAAAAATCAAAAAGTATTGAAATTGGAGCATTTGTTGGCGACGGCATGTACAAAGAACACGGCGGTTGTCCTTCAGGCGGTGTAGTGGTAAAAATAGGATTTATTTCGGGCAAGCAATGTATTGTAGTAGCTAATGATGCAACTGTTAAAGCTGGAGCTTGGTTTCCAATTACTGGAAAAAAGAACCTTAGAGCCCAAGAAATTGCGATGGAAAATCGCTTACCAATTATTTATTTGGTTGATTCTGCTGGAGTGTATTTACCAATGCAAGATGAAATTTTCCCTGATAAAGAACATTTTGGTCGTATTTTTAGAAACAACGCCATAATGAGCAGTATGGGAATTACGCAAATAGCTGCTATAATGGGAAGTTGTGTTGCGGGAGGTGCTTATTTACCCATTATGAGTGATGAAGCAATGATTGTAGATAAAACAGGAAGTATTTTCTTAGCTGGAAGTTATTTAGTAAAAGCTGCAATTGGCGAAACAATTGATAATGAAACACTTGGCGGAGCTACAACACATTGCGAAATTTCAGGTGTGACGGATTATAAAGCAAAAGACGATGCAGATGCTTTAGACAGAATAAAAAGAATCGTAGGAAAAATAGGAGATTTTGATAAAGCAGGTTATAATCGTGTAAAAGCTGAAAAACCAACTTTAGAACCCAAAGATATTTACGGAATTTTACCAAAATCGAGAGCTGATCAATATGATATGTATGAAATCATCAAACGATTAGTAGATAATTCAGAATTTGATGAATATAAAGGCGATTATGGAAAAACCTTAATCACAGCTTATGCTCGCATTGATGGTTGGGCTGTAGGGATTGTTGCTAACCAACGCAAAGTTGTAAAAAATGCAAAGGGTGAAATGCAATTTGGTGGAGCAATTTATTCCGATTCGGCAGACAAAGCGACACGTTTTATTGCGAATTGTAATCAGAAGAAAATTCCGTTAGTATTTGTGCAAGATGTTACCGGTTTCATGGTGGGTTCAAAATCTGAACATGGTGGAATAATTAAAGATGGAGCCAAAATGGTAAATGCAATGGCAAATTCGGTAGTACCAAAATTTACAGTCATTATTGGAAATTCATACGGCGCAGGAAATTATGCCATGTGTGGAAAATCCTACGATCCAAGATTAATATTTGCATGGCCAAGTGCAGAATTAGCCGTCATGGGTGGAACTCAAGCTGCAAAAGTTTTGGCTCAAATTGAAGCTTCTTCTTTAAAAGCAAAAGGTGAAGTTATTGATGAAGTAAAAGAAAAGGAATTATTCGATAAAATAAAAGCACGTTACGACGAACAAGTTTCGCCTTACTACGCTGCAGCGCGATTATGGACTGATGCTATTATTGATCCATTAGAAACTAGAAATTGGATTTCTATGGGAATTGAAGCTGCTAACCACGCTCCTATTGAGAAACCGTTTAATTTGGGAGTGATTCAGGTTTAATTTAAATGCAAAATAACGTTTTCCAGTCTTTCAAAAGCAATATTTCAGGTATTTCATTACCCGAAAAATTTACGTTTCCATTTTATTATGAACCGCATGCGTTAAGTATAATTGCAGCCAATGAATTGCAAGCGTATTTAGAAACACAAACTGATTTTGAACATAATTTCGGATTAAATCAAAATCAAGAAGGTTTAGTGATTGGAAAAATGTTTGGTGTTTTAGTTTGTCAAAATCAAGTTGGAAAATTAGGTTATTTATGGGCGTTTTCAGGAAAATTAGCTGGTGAAAATAATCATTCTTATTTTGTTCCAACGATTTTTGACATGTTGCAAAAAGATGGTTTTTTCAGAAAAGAAGAAGAAGTATTAAACGCAATAAATCGTCAGATTGAAATTTTAGAACATTCAGACGAACTAAAAAATAAGTGCATTCAATTAGAAACTACAAAAAACAATGCCAATTCAGATATTCAAAATCAGAAACAAAAAATTAAAAGATTAAAGATTGAACGGGATGAAAAACGAATTTCATTCACTCATTTATCTTCTACTGAAATTGAACAATTAGAATTGGAACTTTCAGAAGAAAGTAAAAAAGAAAGCATTTTACTCAAAAAAATGACCAAATATTGGAATTTTCAACTTGAAAATGCGCAAAAAGAAGTCAATTTACACTTAGATAAAATAAACCAACTCAAAGAAGAACGCCGATTAAAATCGGGTGCTTTACAGCAAAAATTATTTGCTGAATATTCTTTTTTAAATCAATTTGGCGAACGCAAAAGTATTGGCAAAATATTTAATAATAATCCGCCAGCTGGTGCCGGAGAATGCGCTGCGCCTAAATTATTACATTACGCTTTCAAACATAATTTAAAACCAATTGCAATGGCTGAATTTTGGTGGGGACAATCGCCAAAATCGGAAATTAGAAAGCATAAACAATTTTATCCGGCTTGTAAAAGCAAGTGCGAACCTATATTACTTTCGCACATGTTGAAAGGTATAGAAATGGAAGCGAATCCGTTTCATGAAAATCCAGCAGAAGGAAAAGATATTGAAATACTATTTGAAGATACAGAATTAGCCGTAATTAACAAACCTGCCGAATTTTTATCGGTTCCAGGGAAAATTATTAGTGATTCGGTTTATCAAAGAGTTAAAGAAATATATCCAAATGCAACAGGTCCATTGATAGTTCATCGGTTAGACATGTCGACTTCGGGTTTAATGCTTATTGCAAAAAATGAAGAAACGTATGTGAAATTACAAAGGCAGTTTATTAAACGAACCATTAAAAAAC
Source organism: uncultured Bacteroidota bacterium (assembly GCA_903889745.1). Lineage (GTDB taxonomy): Bacteria > Bacteroidota > Bacteroidia > Flavobacteriales > Flavobacteriaceae > Flavobacterium. The sequence goes on from CAISYO010000233.1 coordinate 11,945, forward strand.
GCTATGTAGCTTTATTAGATGGAGTTTTAGAAGAAAACGAAGGCTTTATAGATTTACCACTTCGGGTTGATTTAGATGACCGACCAAGACAATTAGTGTGTTTTGAACACGGAAAATCAGCACAAACCAAATGGATAAAAATTGAAACCAAAAATAACCAAACGCTAGTCTACTTCTACCCCATTACAGGCAGAACACATCAATTGCGTGTACATGCTTCACACGAATTAGGTTTAAACTTACCTATCGTTGGCGATGATTTATACGGGAAAAAAGAAAATAGATTGCATTTACATGCAGAACAAATTACATTTTTTCATCCAATATCTAGTGAAGAAATCACTATTCAAAAAAATGCGCCCTTTTGATAAACTTAACCTTTATTGGCATATAAGTTTATTTTTTCTTGTAAATCTTTGAAAGTAAATGGTTTTCTGATGTAGGCTTTAACTCCAAGACTTAAGCCATATTCTTCATCCTTTTGTTCCACTTTTGCTGTTAATAACACCACTGGAACATGAGCTTGCTTTGAACATTTATGCTGTTCAACAAATCCGTAACCATCTAGTTCAGGCATCATTACATCGCAAATAATAATATCTGGCTGAAATTCAATCACTTTTGTTAATCCTTCAATTCCATCTTTTGCTAAACAAACATGATATCCGGTGTAAGATAACATTTCTGTAATGGTTTCTCTTAGATTAACCTCATCATCAATAATTAAAACTTTTGTCATATAATTAATTTTTATACAATGGAAATCTTAATGTAACTTTTGTTCCTTTACCGAGTTCACTTTCAAGGTAAACTCTACCTGAATTTTTCTTTGTAAACATCCTAATAATATATAAACCTAGTCCTGTTCCTTGAATTCCGTTTGAATTACTAGCACGATAAAAAGTATTATACAATTTAGATTGATCTTCTTTTGGAATACCTATGCCGTTATCAATAACATCAATTTGAACAGAATCATTTACAATACTTAAGTTTAATTTTACATTACCACATCCTTCAGAATATTTAAATGCGTTACTTAATACATTGAAAAGGGTATATTTTATTAAATTACTATCTGCAAAAATTGCTACATTCATAACTTCAAAAAAGACCTCAACCTTTCGATTATCCTTTTGATTATTAAAACTAGATTCTATAACTTCTTTACAAATTTCATTTAAATTACAAACAATAGGATTGAAATTTGTTTTACCAGCATCATCTTTTGAAATCGTTAAAACAGCATCCATTAATTCAACAATACGATCTATTTCTTCAGTAATTGTTTTAACACGTTTTTCTATTTGAGGTGCTTCAGAAAATTGACAATTTTGCAAATACATAGTAATAAGTTCGGCACTTGTTCTAATCGTTGTCATAGGCGTTCTGAACTCATGTGATATCGTAGAGACTAAGTTAGTACGTAATTCATTCAATTGACGCTCTTGTAGTAAGGTATCCTCAATGATTTGCTCTGCTTTTTTACGTTGAGTAATATCTCTAGTACTCGACTGAAAACTAACAGGAACATTATTTTCATATACTAACGAAGCATTGGTTTCAAACCAAATATATTCTCCTTTACTATTTCTTAATCGTACTTGTTCAGAAAACAGTTCTTTATCTTTAATTATGGAACCAATACGCATTTTAAATTTAATTAAATCATCTGGATGAACATACTCCTCTGGATATTTGCCAATCATTTCCTCTGGATTATACCCTAATAATGTTTGAACCGAAGGAGAAACATATTTAAATGTTGCATCTAGGTTATGTAAACATACCAGGTCTATCGTATTATCTGCGAGCAATCGATACCAGTTTTTTGCTTCAATTAATTGTAAGGCTTTATTTCGATTTTTTTCTTCAATTAATAATCGATTTTCCTCTTCCATTCTTTTTCGTTCAGAAATATCAATTACCTGCGCAACATAATGTTGTATTTCGCCCAAACTATTTTTAACTGCCGAAACTGATAAATGAACCCATTTTAATGATTTATTTTTATGAATATACCGTTTTTCCATATTGAAACTCGGTATTTCTCCATTTTGCATTTGTTTTTTATAGGCCAAATCAGCTGCCAAATCTTCTTCATAAGTAATATCTATAAATGTGAGTTTTTTAAATTCTTCACGTGTGTAACCTAAAATTTCACACATTCTATCATTAACCTCAATCCATTTATCGTCATAATTTACTATTGCCATTCCGAATGAGGAGTGATTGAAAGCTCCTTTAAAGCGTTCTTCACTTTGCAACAACTCGTCTTTCAATAATTTTTCCTGAGTAATATCTTGCATAGCACCAATCATACGAACGGCTTCACCTTTTTCGTTCCTAATAATAATTGCTTTATCACTCACATAGGCATAATTTCCAGATGCTTTTAAATATCGATATTCATGTGCCCATTTTGTATTTCCATTTTCAATCGCTAAATCAATTGAATCTTCATATTGTTGTTTGTCATCTTGATGTACTAAACCTTCACAAAATTGACCCGGTAAAATATTGTTTTCAAAATGATAACCAAATAGTAAAGAATAACTTTCACCTACAAATATTTCATTAGTTGTTATATTCCAATCCCATAACGCATCAGAAGTAGCTTCACTGGCATAAATAAAACGTTCATTATTTTTCTTCAATGTATCTTCAGAAAATAAATCAAGTTTTTCTTCTTGCTCTTTTATCATTTTGGAAAGTGCATCATTCTGTGAAAATAAATTAGCAACAGTTTCTATTTGCAACTTACCAAACTCAAACAATTTTATTTTTTCTTCACTAAGTGTTTGATTTTCATGTCCTAAAAAATAAACGAATCCAGAATAATTATTTTCATTTGAATGGATTGAAATTCCTGAAAGTATAAAAATTGTAGGTAACGATTCAATTTTAATTGACTCTATATTAGTATAAATACTTTTCTTGTGGATAGCTTTTTGATGAGATTTTAATTCATCCGAAATTAAATCAAAATTAAAATCTCCAAGGGTAATTTGAATTGAACCATTTTCAAATTCAAGTGAAACATGAGCAAGTGCCATTTCACATTGCTTCATTATTAATTTTAATGTAGCTTCAATAGATGATTTGAAATTGTTTATTTCAACATCATTTGTTGTAAAATTGCATTTTTGCTTTTGATGCATAGGGTAAATTTAACACTTAACACTACAAA
>CAISYO010000234.1 GCA_903889745.1 uncultured Bacteroidota bacterium
AAATAAATATTCCTATTATCTTTGACAAGAATTCATAAATTCCGGAAAAATCATGTTTGAATTTCAACAGTACCTAGGTTTTTTACTTTTCTTAACCATTTTAACCATTGGTTTTTGGTTGATGATTTTCTTAGTAGGATTTGTTCAATATTGGTTGGGCGGTGCTATCATAGAATTGATTAAAGAGAGAAGAAACAAAAACAAACAAGAGTAAAAATTTATTTTTACCTGAAAATAAAAAGTCCCGATAAATTCGGGACTTTTTTATTGATTTATTTTGTTAAGGTTTCCCCATGAATTCTCCTTCGCCACCATCTTCGCGTCTTGGTTTTTCTCTTTCATTTTTTTGCTTGTTAAAACGATAAGTAAATGATAATGTAATTTGTCGCACTCTCCATTGCATTTCGCTATATGAGTTTACTACATTCTCAATATTTGTTTCAATCAAACGCTTTTTAGAATTGAACAAATCACTCACATTGAATGCAATTGTACCTTTGTCTTTTAGAACATCTTTACTAAAAGCAAGATTAATTCCATAATTACCTAAACGTTTTCCTTGTGCAGTAGTTTGAGGAGCTTCATAAGATACATTCGTTTGCCAATCTATTTTATAAGGTAAATTTATTTTTGAACTCACACGTGAAGTCCAAGTTAAAGCTGTATTGTCAAAATTTTGACTTACAGCTGTCCCTAAATAATTTATATAGTTATAATTTCCTTGCGTTTCATTGCGAAACATATTAAAATTTCCGTTCAAACGCCACCATTTATAAGGAGTATAGTTTAAATTAAATTCAAAACCTGCTCGATATTCTTTTGCTAAGTTAATTGGAGTACTAATAATAACAGGCACTCCTTCAACAAATTGACCCGACTCTTTTCTAATGAATTGAAAAGAATTATTGGTTACATTAATATAAGCTGAAGTACTAAATGTTAGTTTATCCCATTTGGTCAAAAATCCTAAATCAATTGCATCGGTTAACGATGGATCGAGATCTGGATTACCTTGAAAAATATTGATATTACTTGAAAACGTTGAAAAAGGATTTAAAAAACGACCTCTAGGTCTATTAATTCTTTTACTGTAACTAAGACTTAATGAACTTTTATCAGAAACTTCATAATTAACGGTTGCCGATGGAAAGAAATTATTATATCTTTTATTATTGTAATTATTTGATGTTAATGAATTTACATCAATATTACTATCTTCAAATCGTAAACCTAGGAAATAGGAAAACTTATTAATTTTTGATCCATATTGCGTATAAAACGCATTAACATATTCGTTATATTCAAGTGTATTAGAATAAGCTGATGCTGGTGTTATTTCAAATTCGGTTAAATTTTCTTGAAAGCTACCACGGTAACCCGCTTCAAATCTGCCGTCTTTTCCAATAGGCAATACATAATCTGCTTGCAGAAGATTGCGTTGTTGCGATTGCTTGTTACTTGTAGCTTCTGTAAATAAAGAAGATGGATTTCCAAGAATTTGATCCGTAATCGTTGCATTTTCGTTTTCTCTATTTTGAGAAACTGCTATATCAACATTTAATTGATGCCCATCAGTTTTAAATTTTTTTGTAAAATTTGAGGTATACTCAATACTAAATTCGTCACTTTTTGCATCATTTAAACGATTTCTAACAAAAGTAGGATTGCGTAGGGCATCAAAATTATAAAAGAAGACATTATCTGGATTATTACCATTACTTTCTCTAAAGGTAATAGCATTTGTCCAAGTTAATGATTTACTCAAATTTAAATCAATACCGAAATTAGCGTTATAACCTTCACTCAATCGCTCATTTGTTCGTCTTTCATTAATAAAACGACTGGTAGTTCCATTTGAGTTAAAATATTCGGCATCGGTTAATGAGTTACCAGGATTATTTCTATAGTTGTAACCAAAGTTTGAAAACAAATTAAAATTGGTTCCTTTTTTATTTAAACTCGTACTTACACCATATGTTTCTGGATCACCTGCCGAAACTATAATAGAACCATTAATTCCATTTGATTTTCCTTTTCTAAGTACAATATTAATGATACCACCACCACCTTCTGCATCATATCGTGCCGATGGATTTGTAATTACTTCAACTTTTTCAACAGCATCAGCAGGTAATAATTTTAAGGCATCTGCTACATTGATACCCGCTAGACCAGAAGGTTTTCCGTCGATTAATATTTTTACATTTTCATTTCCGCGAAGGGCAACATTACCTTCTGTATCTACTGTAACCGAAGGAACATTATCTAAAACATCACTCACTGTTCCGCCTTTAACCATCATATCTTTTCCTACATTGTAAACTCTCTTATCTAATTTAATATCTACGGTAGACTTTTCAGCAATTACCACAACGTCTTGCAATTGTGAAATATCTGCTTCTAATGCAAATACTCCTAAATAGGTGTTTTCGGTAATTTTTTTCTGAGGAATAGTTACTTTTTTATAGGACATTAATTCAATTACTCCAGTATAATCACCTACTGGCACTTCAAATGTAAACAACCCTGTTGCATCGGTCATTGCGCCATAAAGTTGGTTAGAAGTAATGTTTTTAAAAGAAACAGTTGCATATTCTACTGCAATCTTGTTTCCTTTTTCAATAACTTTTCCGCTGATTGTTATTTTTTTTTCTGAAGGTTTTTGTGCAACAGTTGTAAATGAAATTACTAGTGAAAGTACTAGTAATAAAAAAGTGTTTTTCATAAATGATTTTTCTTATTAGAGCCGCAAATTTACTCCGAGGTTAATCCTTTAATTCCTAAATCTTTGTTAAAACTATCGAATTAGTTCTTTAATTCGTTCTTTTGGTCTTGCAATAATTGCTTTTTCACCTAAAACAATGATAGGTCGTTCAATTAGTTTTGGGTATTTCAGCATGGTTTCAATAATTTCTGCAGCGCTTAATTCTTTATTTTTATAATTTTCAATCCAAATAGATTCTTTGGTACGCACTAATTCTATTGGTGATATTCCTAATTTTTTAATTACCTCTTTTAATTCATCTGAAGTAAAATGATCAATCATATAATTACGAATGGTAAATGGTTGCTGTAAAAGTTCAATTTCACATAAACCTTCTCTTGATTTGGTACATCTTGAATTATGGTAAATGGTAATCATTTTGTATTTTTGTTAGATTAATGTACAAATGTAATATTTCTGATATGTTTTTAGAGCAATCTTTTAAGAAAGAAACCAATTTAAATTTACGATTATTTACTTTTATTAAGTATTTAGGAGGTTCTCTTTTGGTGTTTTTAGCAGCAATGGTAGGTCAGCTGCCATTAAGTATTGCGGTATTATTAACTGGAAAAATGCCTCGAAATAATGCAGATCTTTATTCACTATTTGATTCAAATGTGTTTTTGTTTTTTGCCTTACTTTCTTTTGTATTTGTCATTATAGGATTATATCTTGTGGTTGAAAAATTACATAAACAAAAGTATTTAACTATTATTACATCAAGAGAAAAAATTGATTGGGCTCGAATATTTTTTTCTTTTGGGGTGTGGTTAATTATTTCTGTTATTTTGTTTTTCTCGTCTTATTTTTATGATTCAACAAATGTTGTTTTGCAATTTAATTTGATTCCATTCTTAATCTTATTTGCCATCACATTATTATTAATGCCTATTCAAACAACTGCAGAAGAGTTAATTTTTAGAGGTTATTTGATGCAGGGTTTCTACAATTTGTCGCTTAATAAATGGTTTCCTTTACTAATGACTTCTTTGATTTTTGGCACAATGCATATTATGAATCCCGAAGTGGAAAAATTAGGATATCTTATTTTAGTTTACTACATAGGATCAGGATTGTTTTTAGGAATTATTACTTTGATGGATGAAGGTACTGAATTAGCACTAGGTTTTCATGCGGCTAATAATATTGTTGCCTCATTACTTATCACTACTGATTTTACCGTGTTTCAAACCCATTCCATTTTTAAAGATATTTCTGAACCTTCAATAAATTTTGAAGTCTTTTTTCCGGTATTTATTTTATTTCCACTTTTAATCTATTTTTTCTCAAAGAAATACAAATGGAACAATTGGAATGAAAAATTAATAGGCAACAAAAATGTTTCATCACTTTAATTAATTCTATTCTATGCTGCCTACTTTTCATAATTTTCATAATTCATTCAAAATAAATGGAGATCATTTTGATCGTGAAGGTTTATTTGATTTGGCCTACAGTTATATTAAAGAAGGAGTAGAATTTGAAAAAGAAATTGGGATTTTTATTTTAGATTGGTTAGATCCTTCAGAAACTATAGAATTGTCAACTTCAGGGACTACCGGAACACCAAAGTTAATTTCAATTTCAAAACAAGCTATGGTTGAATCGGCACTTGCTACTGCCAATTTTTTTAATTTGCATCCAGGAGATAAAGTATTACTTTGTTTGCCTTCTCGATATATAGCAGGTAAAATGATGTTGGTTAGAACATTTATTATTGGACTTGAGTTAGATATTATTCCGTCTACTTCCACTTTGGATCATTTATGTCCAAATAAGCTGTATGATTTTGTTGCTTTAGTTCCCTTACAAGCCCAACAGAGTATTGAAAAATTAAGTCAGTTTAAAAAGATAATAATTGGTGGCGCTCCCGTTTCTGGTTTGCTTTCTAAGCAATTACAGTGTTTGCCTTCCGAAATATATGAAACTTATGGGATGACAGAGACTATTACACATATAGCCGCTAAGCTTGTTGGTGCTGTTGATTTTAATGTATTGCCCAATGTTACGATTAGCAATGATGATCGAAATTGTTTAGTAATCAATGTTCCATCCATTTCAGTAAACAATATTATAACGAATGATATTGTAGAAATTACTTCACCAAATACATTCAAATGGAAGGGGAGATATGACCATGTTATTAATAGTGGAGGAATAAAACTATTTCCTGAACAAATTGAAACCAAGTTATCTTTATATCTAAGTCAACCGTTTTTCATCGCAGGTGTAACTGACGATACACTAGGTCAAAAGGTTATACTTGTGATTGAAGGAGAACCTGTTGCAATCAAAGATGAGATATTTAAGGACTTAGAAAAATATGAACAGCCTAAAGCAATTTACTTTATTCCGAAATTCATCCGTACAGAAACAGATAAAATAAACATAAAAAAAACCCTACTTTTAATAGGGTTATAATTTACTATTTGATTGTTTTTATATAAAATTTGTCGGTTAATACCTTAATTTCTTCCAACGAACTAATCGGTTCTTTAGATTGTTTCCAATCATTAGAAGGTTCAAGTCTTATTTTTTTCGAACCTATTTCAATATCAATCGGCATATTAAAATTAGGTTCTTCTGTTACCCAGCGATACTGAAAACTTGTACCTTGTGTTTTAATTTCTAATTGAGGTAATGTGGTGTAATTTAAATATTGATTAAAAATAGGCGTTAAATTATATCCAGATTCTTGATTGAAAAAAGCAATTACAGTTGGCGTATCAATGATTTGTTTTTTATATGTTTCGGCATATTGCAATAATAACGACCACCATTTTTCATCATTATTAATGACATGTCGCAAGGTATTTAATAGGAGTGAACCTTTGTAATACATATCACCAGAACCTTCTCTATTGACACCAAATTGCCCTATGATTGGCTTGTCGTTTCTCACATTTTTTGATTGTCCGTTCACATATTTCATTGCTGCTTCATACCCTTGAGTACATTCGATAAAAACGGTTTCGGTATAGGTAGTAAACCCTTCGTGGATCCACATATCGGCAATGTCTTTACTGGTAATACTGTTTCCAAACCATTCGTGACCGGTTTCGTGAATAGTAATGTAATCAAACTTCATCCCAATACCCGTCCCTGATAAATCAAAGCCCATATAGCCTTTTTTAAACTTATTACCATAGGCAACAGCACTTTGATGCTCCATTCCTAAGTAAGGTGTTTCAACTAACTTGTAACCATCTTCCCAAAAAGGATATTTTCCAAATTTTAATTGAAAACAGTCTAACATTGGTTTAACATCGGCTTCAAAATGTTTACGCGCTTTTTCTTCATTTTCTCTCAACACATAATAATCTAAATCTAATCCATTATGTTGATCATGTATATGAACATAATCTGCAATGTTTAGTGTAATATCATAATTATTGATTGGATTTTTTACTTCCCAATCCCATCTTGTATAGCCATCGCCCAAATCTTTTGATCCTAAAAAGCGACCATTCGAAACATTCATTAATCCGTTTGGTACAGCTACTTTTATAGAAGCACCTAGATTAGGTTCATCCGATTGAGAATCTTTGCAGGGATACCAAAGACTGGCACCAGTACCTTGAACAGCTACTCCAATAAAATCTAGTCCCTTACTATCTTTCTTAAATACGAAACCGCCATCCCAAGGCGCATTTTTAGCTACTTTTGGATTACCATAATATGAAAAACGGATGGTGTAGGTTTTATCCTTTTCTAGTGCTTTGTTGAAATGAACGAAAACGGCGTTTTCATCTCGAGTACTTTCTAACTTACCAAATTCTTTAGAGGTAATACCATCAATGATCATATTGTCAAACAAATCCAATTGAATTTTTTTAGTAGGCTCAATTACTTTGAATGTTATTTCATTTGCTCCAAATATCCATTTTTTTACCGGATCAACTTTAATATTTAGATCATATCGAAGTACATCATAGCAAGTACGTTCAAAACGTAAACCGCCTTGAAGTGAATCTCTTCTTGTGGTTTCTTGAGCAAAAGAACAGTACATTCCGAAAAACCCTAGAATTAAGAATATTTGTGTTTTCATAATCATCAATATTAGTTTAATATGTTGTCTAAATTATAAATTTGTTACAAATACGTGGACTATTTTTATTGACCAACTAAATATTATATAGTTAAAAGTAATTCTACTTTAACCAAAGTATCAATATAATCTATTGCTGTATAAAAATTAACATTGGAATATTGATATATACTATGATAATAGGTTGTAAATTCGTAAAAACAATAATTTATATA
>CAISYO010000235.1 GCA_903889745.1 uncultured Bacteroidota bacterium
ATAAATGCAACTGTTATATATGGCCTAGATTTCCCCAAATATAAAGCATCGTGCCACCAATTAAATGTATCTTCAGCATCTTTTGATGATTCAGATTGTAGGAATTTTGGCCATTTTATAATGACTCTTTTGATAATATTTTTGTGCGATTGTGGCGTATTTGACTTTCCGACATTCCCATATTTCCAATTTAATATTTCTCTAATCTGTGCACTTGAAACATCTAATGTTGAAAAGCTTTTTTTCGCTAAATTATATTTCTCTTTAGGGTATTTATTATAATCATATCCTTCAACGTACTTTTCGAAATTTTTAATTATAAATTCTATTGTTTTTCTTTCCATTGTTATGAATTTTTTATGCACCTTACAGATAGCCCTGATTTTTTTATAATTTTACCCTTCTGTAAATATTCTTCCTCATCAAACTTACGATATCGCGCATAATCTTTGTCACCAGCTAACATTTGACCTCCTCCTTCACCTTCTTCGGATGCTGTCCAAAAATAACTTTCACAGCCTTCGTTTTCAAAATTGCCAAATAAATCTCTTTTGCCGGTATATGGTAAAAGAGAAAACCGAGGATCATTCTCCTCATATAAATTTACTTCTTTTAATAAATCATCTAAATTCCTTAATAAATCACCAAATTGCGAGCTACTAACTACCTCACCATCATTTTCACCTAAAAAGGTTTCCATAATATTCCATTCTTCATCCTCCGAAATATGCCATCCCTTTGGAGCTAAGCCCCTTGGATCATTTACAGCAAACCAGTTGTATAATTTTCCATATTTTGGCCCATTGGCAGGTTCATTTTCATAATAACACCATGCAGCTTGTTCATTTTCATTAGCTTCTGTCCAGTCAGCTTCTGTTTTAGCTTCTGTTATTAAGTCCCCATTCTGAAATTTATCTACATTTAGATTTTCGGTCATCCATACTTGATAGCCAATTGTTACTTGTTTCATATTTTTTTGAATTAATTGTTTATGTAGTTTTAAATTAGTTTTCCTTTTCAAAAGGCTATTCGTTTAAAACTTATAGCCAAATATCGTCTTCATTAAAATGCTTTTTAAATTTCAATTTAAATTTTTCATACTCATCATAATTTAAATTACTTACTACAAATGGTTTCCATTTTTTATTGCTTTTATCCTTTTTTTCGATTTTCTCACACTTCTTTATTATTTTGTCGTCATCGATATCTTCCCAGTCATAAAAGTGCTCCCTTTCAAGCCCTATTTCCATTTCTCCATCGCCAATAGAAATAATTAAATGCATGTTTTTATTAAGCCTTCCGTAATCCTCAAAAATATAATCAGTTGGATCTTCACTAAAAGTAATATCCAAAGTGCCTTCATAACCAGATTTGAAAGTTAAAAAGAGAACTTTGGGATTAAATAACTCAGAAAAATCAAAAGATGAATATTCTGAGGCTTTTTTGGATAAGGGGTAATCGTTTTTAAATAGACTTGTACCGTCTAATAAAATCTTTTTAGCATTCTTTTCAATATCCTTAAAATTGACCTTAGAAATATCGAAAAAGCAAGTTAATTGATTCTCTGTTCTTCCTAAACTAGCAAAAAAATGGTCACCATCACTTTTAGCATTTACTTTAAAATCATTTGTTGCGAATTGCAATGCCAGATTATCTTTTGCTACAGCAAACTTCACAATTTCTTTATCACCTTGCATCAATTTTGATGCATATTCTAACGCCATACCATTTTGCTTTACCGCAGCCAAAACAATTTCTTTATCTGTTCTAAGTTTTTCGGAGGCAAATTCTAATGCATTGCCATCTAACTTAACAGCTATCATAATCATTTTTTTATCTGCCCTAAGTTCTTTGGAGGCATGTTTTAATGCCGTATAATTTCCCTTTAAGGCTTCAGACACAACATCTTTATCTGCCTGAAGTTCTTTTGATGCATATTGCAATGCTTCGCCATCTAGTTTTACAGCCTCCATCACTATTCCTTTATTTGCCTGAAGTTCTTTTGATGCGTATTGTAATGCATTACCATTTTGTTTTATTGTTTCAAAAACAACATCTTTATCAGACTTTATTCTGCTGGATAAAAACTGTAATGCTTTCCAATCTTGTCTTACTAAATTTAAAACATCTTTCTTATTTAATGGTGATATTTTGAGCCCCTGGCATATTGGGCAATTAGTTTTAAACAAATCTCTTGGGAATACCTGACGATCTCTAGGTACCATTTTATTATAATTAGACAAAAAACTACCATCTGAAAGTAAAAAGTCCGACGTGACACTTTTAGTTTTCATCTTTCTATAGAAATAACTGATGCGCTGATTTTTATCCAATCGGCTATAAGTATAGACCTCGTTTCCGTTACAAAAGAAACAGCTTTCTAACAAGTTATCTGCTTTTGAAATATTCTTCGTCACAGCTTTAACTGATGATTTTTTGGCAGAGTTCATCATCTTCAAAAATTCTTTTTCATGCAAAATAGTAACCGTGCCTAAGGCCTCTGCTTTTGCTAATTTACTACCGGCATCTTCGCCAACAACTAAATAATTTAACTTTGCACTAACGCCGCTTAATACTTTTCCGCCTTCTGCTTCTACATGTGCTTCTGCATCTTCACGCGTAAACTCTGTTAATTTGCCAGTAAACAAAAATGTGTTTCCAGCGATGGTTGTTGTTTTTGCCATTTTGATTTTGGGTTTTAATTGTTTTTGTAAATTATAAATTTATGCAACTTTAGTTTTGCATTGTGATATGTTCATTTTTTTATTTCTGCTATATTTTTTTTCCTACTCATTATCACTCTCAGGCAACCAACCATCCTTGTTAAATCTTTCTGTATCGCATAATAAATCATCCGATTTTCCCTCATTTGCGATTCGCTGAATTTCAATTAGGAGTCTTAAATTATTAATATTGCGATGTTCGTCTAAGAATTCGTCTTCGTCTAAAAAGCTAATATTAGGGAGGTTTGCGAGTATAATTCTTATATCTTCTTTCAATGGATCATTAACACCCTTGTATGAAGGTTTCTTTTTTGACTGATTGGGCTTGAAAACAAATTCTTTGTCGCCTTGCAATTTTGATGGTAAAAGCTTTAGTATTGAATCTCCTTGGTCCAATTTTAAAAATCTGAGCATTATATCTCTGTTAGACTTAATTTTATCATCTGCGAGTTTTATAAATTCGATTGGTAATTTGACACAAGATTCAGCTAACTGAGTGTAAAATTTTAAATCACTTTTAAGGCGCTTAGGAAAAAATGCTTCCCATTCGCCAGTTTGACTCATTTTACCAATCTCAAGAAATGTTTGAAACTCCTCTCCATCAGCCACAGCCTCTTCAAACCAAGTTTCATCAAGATCTAATCCATAATCCGCGCCACCGGCTAAAGCGTAACAAATCTTAACCACCCTTTCCACGTTGAAGTTAATTTTCGGATAATCGCTAAAAAAACTACTCGAAAATTCTCCAAGTTCAATACCCGCTTTTAAATTATTTGTTGACCATATACCTTTTATAAAAAAGAAATCCAAGCCGGCTCCTTCAACTTTAGACCAATCAATATTTGGCAAGCTTAAGCTATTTTTTTCTTGATTACGCTTAATTTCGCCAAGATATTGTGCACTTTTTTCAGATAAAGTTTTACATCCTAAAACTAAACGACCTTTATAATTTGAAAGAACCTTTGCCACATCATCTGAGATTTTATCTATACCACCTAATTCTAATTCTGAACCAACTTTAATCAATTCATTTGCCAAGTTTAAATCAAGATTCTTCAATCCATTTAGAGAAATACCATCAGTATATTTGGCTATTATTTTTGATTGTTTTGCGTTTAAGGAATTGATATTATTAAACTTTGGGCAGCAGCCAACTAAATAAGTAAGCACATTATCACTAACTTCAGTCGAATTAATTCCTAAAGCCAAAAACCCCTTTTTTTTACTCAACTGTTCTGCAA
>CAISYO010000236.1 GCA_903889745.1 uncultured Bacteroidota bacterium
ATTGAGATACTTCTTTCTGAAGAAAGTAGCTGGCAATTATTTGACGCTATATCCAAAGAGATAGTAAAAAAATTTGATGTCAAATTAGTTAAAAAACTGGATGGAGTCGACGAAAGATACTGGGATTTTGAAATTAATGGAGGTTTGATTTGTTTGCATCTTCAGCACTATCTGGGTATTTTGATTTTTCCATTAAACGATTCATCAATTAACGAAGATGTTAAGAAAATAGCGGAATATATTATAGAAAAACTATCTCAAATATAAATCCGAATGACAATAGAAAATTTACTAAAAACAAAAGTGAAATGGAAAAAACACGAAACTTCTAAAATTTAGGCATAATTAAAAAAATGGGATGATAGAAACCCTTTTCAAATCTAAAATTATTTTACAATTTCTTTAAGAAGATTTAGAAAATCAACGGCATCTAAGAAATAGTTTGGATAAGCTTTTTCAAGTTTTTTTATATCGTTTATCGATACTAGAACCGATTGGATATTGCTCTCTTTTTCACTTTCTAATAAAGCCCGAGTTGCCGCTTCAAGTTTATTCTTGGGAAACTTATTTACAGCCACTGTTTTTTGTTGTGTATCTAGTTTTATCAAGCAATAAAAGCTTCCTCTGCTCTTATCCTGAGTTATATTCTTGGTCGTAATAACCAAACCCTGTAAAACACTATCCACTTTTAAATTTTGATATTCTTTTTTGATTTTATCGTGCAAATTGTCTTTATTAAAACTTTGATGTTCCTTAAGGACATTTGATTTTTCCATTATTGCAAAAGAAGAACTTACTAATGCAAAAAAATTTTTCCAATCCTCCTCTCCTTTGCTAAATTTGAATCCCTGACCCAAATAAGTTCCTATGGTTTCAACCGCTGTAGCCCATATATGCTGCAACCTAGATCTTATCTGCAATTCTATTAACAGATCACAATATTCATTTCGTGGCTCATATTGAGTTTTATAAATTAGATGAATCCCTCTATATCCTGATTCCTTAGGAGTTTCTATATAGTCTACTTTATTTTTTAAAGTATGTCTAAATACACCTTTGGATTTAGAAGAAATCTCACGAGAGGTTTTTGAATAAACCTTTTCTAACACTTTAACAGAATCAATATCTTTTAAAACAGCTCTTAATCCACCTATATCCTGCATTTGATCTAATCGCATCTGAGGCTCTCTCGCAAGTTTGTCAATAATTGTCGGGGTTCTTTTTAATCTTTGAGCAGTTACTACATAACTAATTTTGTTTTTTTTTAATCTCTCTTTGAGGGTAGTTTGAAAAGTATTTAATGGATAAATGTGGAGTGCACGCCATGTATTTAATACATCAATAGCGACTTGATTATTTGGATCAGATCTAAGTATTTTGCCGGTCTTGGCTACCTGAGATTTAGAGGGCTTATTCATTAACTTAAAAAAATTAAATTTAATAATTTAAATTCATAAAATATCTTTAATTTTTTGAAAATTGCAACTCTGTTTATGCAAAAAAATATAATTTTCTTGATTAAATTTTCAGTAAAAATGCCTCAATTAAAAATGAAACCAACTCCAACAAAGCTACTTACGCTTTTTCCAACGAAAATTCGGGACATGTTAATGTCAAAGCGATTAACAACGAAATCACCTCCAACATTAATAACTTGAATAATAATTTAAATAACGACAATATTGACGGCAATTTAAACCCTGGCATCAATAG
>CAISYO010000237.1 GCA_903889745.1 uncultured Bacteroidota bacterium
ATATAGCTGCAGAAGTTTTTAAAAAAACATTTGTTATATTAATCTATTTTAACTTTCCAACACGCTAAATACTTCTGAGCAATAATTTTATAATTATGCTCTTTCTCTATAAATTCACGAGCGCTTTTAGAAATCTTAATTAGTTGTTTAGGGTGTTCAATTAAATAGGAAAGCTTTGCTGTAATTTCATTTTCATCGGGTAAGGCATTAATACAAACTTCATCTTCTTGCAGTTGATAATGATTCAAAAATTCAGTTTCAGCACCAGTAAAAACTACTTTTTCCTTCGCCATAGCTGTTAACGCATTATATCCTTGATCAAAAGCAAATACTTGATCCAGTAGAATATGCGCTTTTTTATATTTTAAAATATATTCATCATAAGGAAGGTTTTCAGTTGTAATTATTTCAACTTTATTTGGATATTTTTTTTGTATAATTTCCAATGCTTTTTCAAAATAGTTGATTCCTTTTTTAGCATAACTTAACCGATTAATACCTAAAAAAATGATGATTTTATCTTTAATTTCTAAATCTTGAAATGAAATTAATGCTGTATTTATTGGATTTGGTATAAAAGTAGTTTGAAATCCCATTTTTTGCATTGGAATTTCATAATCTAAGTCAGATGTAATCAAATTTTGACATTTTATAGACAACCAATCGAAGGTTTTTCTATAACTTTTTTTTCTGTATTTCAATGAAAATTGAAATTCTTTCTCTAATGAATTATCTTCAAAATAAGGTGTCAAAACTGAATATTTCAATTCTTTTTTAAAAAGGTAATCCACAATTGGCGTTTCGTCACCACAAATTAGTAAACTCCTGTTTTTAACTTTTTTAAAGACTTTTTTAAATAGAAATCGGGATAGAAAAGGATAAGTTTCTAAAGCATCAGAATTTATGAGCTGTACATGATGAATGTCATTTAAATCAGGTAAAATCAAATAAAAACGTATAGCTTTTTCTATTTTTTCGAAATCCAATCCAATAACTTTTCGAAATCCCCTAAACAAAAAATTAGCAATTTTGTTTTCATTGCAAATTTGTGCATAGATAGAATAATCAACTGGTAATTTTTTAAACTTATCGCCACAACCCACAATAATTACTTCGTGACCAAGCGCCACCAATCCTTCTTTTAAAGAATTGTGTAAACGGCTATATTCACCAAGTAATAGTATTTTCATAAATAATTTAAAGTCTAATCACTAATCACTATATTTGTGTAAATATACTATAATTGCTAAAAATGTATCAAAAATCGGATATAGAAATTTTAATTTCTACTATGAACCAAACTAATTTCGAATTTTTGGAACGTATGTTTTTGCTTTCAGATTATCGTAAATTTAATTTGCTTATTATTAATCAAACAGTAGCAGATAAAATTTTAATTTCTAATATAGAATCCATAAAAGTATTCAATGTTTATGAGTTCGGCTTATCAATTAGTAGAAATTTAGCTTTAAATAATGCTACAAAAAAGCTGCTTGTTTTTACAGATGACGATGTAGTTTTTCAACAAAAGTTTGAAAAAAAAATTATTAAGGCATTTAACTTGTTTCCAAAACATGATGGTTTCAGATTTCAATTTTTAAATAGTCAAGGTAATTTAGCTAAGAAATATCCAAGAACATTTCAGTCAAATTTAACCCAATTTGAGATATTAAATGCTTCTTCTGTAGAACTTGTTTTTAAGAATAAAAGTTTAAAAGAGTCAAATTTACATTTTGATTTGAATTTCGGATTGGGAACAACTTTTTTAATGGGTGAAGAAGCTATTTTTGTAGACGATTGTATAAATAAAGGTTTAAAAATAGGATTTGTACCTCAACAACTTTTGTCTCATTCACAACAAACTACGGGTAACAGAACTCTTGTTTCCGAAATTTATTTTGTGCAAGGCGCAGTTTTTTATCGAATTTTTGGTAAAATGTATTTATTTTGGATAGCTTTGAAATTATTTTTCGATATAAAACAAGGTAAAATTAATTTTTTAGAAATTAAGCAACTATATAAAGAAGCTATTAACGGAAAGAATCTATATGTCAACACTTCAAGATTGTAAATTATTATCTATTCCAAAAATAGAAGACCCTAGGGGAAATTTATCGGTTATTGAACATGATGTTGTTCCCTTTGAAATTAAACGTGTTTATTATTTGTATGATGTTCCAGCAGGAGCAGAACGTGGCGGACATTCGCATAAAGAACAGCAAGAGTTTTTAATAGCTTTATCGGGAAGTTTTGACATACTATTAAATGATGGGAAAGTTGAAAAAACAGTTACTTTAAATAAACCATTTGAAGGGTTACTCATTTCAAACGGAATTT
Organism: uncultured Bacteroidota bacterium; assembly: GCA_903889745.1. GTDB lineage: Bacteria > Bacteroidota > Bacteroidia > Flavobacteriales > Flavobacteriaceae > Flavobacterium. Next base: position 2,338 of record CAISYO010000237.1, read on the forward strand.
GGCGCGAATTGAAAAACTTTTCCTCTGGTGCAGTTTGTTTAGTTGTTGCTTCAGCTGTTTTTGAGGAAGATGACTACATAAGAACCTTTGACAAATTTATACACTCAAAAAATTAGTGATAAACCGTAAAATCAATTCCAAAACGTTTCAAATAGTGTTTTATTTTTAAAAAGAAACGCAAAAAAGAAACAGGTAATTGCAATAAAAATCTTGTCTTTAATGGAATTTTAGTTGTTATATCCTTCAAATAGAATTGAGATTGTTTGGAAGAACCAGCAATTTTGAATTGTAAGGCATATTCTAATCGGTAAATATCAAGAAATTTTTTTAAACTTATGTTCTCTTTTTCGGCAGTAGCAAATTGCGAAAAATCCATTAAGGTTTTTTTTGTAATTGGCGTTTTTGTAAGCGAATTTGGCAGGTCAAAATTATAAATAACCGTACTTTTATTGTTAATTGCAACTAAATTTGTAATGCCTATTTTTGTCCAAAGTTCAACATCTTGACCGCTTGAAACATTGATATTAAAACCATTATTTTCTAAAAGCACTTCTTTTGAAATCAATATAGCTGAGGAAAAAGCCACTCGATTAATCAAACTTGTTTCAAAAAAATCGGGTACAATTCCTCTAAAATCATCTGAAATACTGTATGAATAAGAATTGTTTAACGTTTTATTTTTAGCAATTTTTGTTTGAAATCGATTGCAATACATGCCACAATTAGGAAAATCGTTATATAATTTTACTAATTCTTCTAAATGATTTGGGTACCAAAAATCATCAGCGTCTAAAAATGCAATTAAATTAGAAGTTGCTTTTTCAATTCCTAAATTTCTTGCTGCCGCTGCACCTTTGTTTTGTTGTTGAAATAATTTGATTCGTTTATCTGAAAATTTAGAAACAATTTCAAAACTAGAATCGGTTGAACCATCATTTACAATTACAATTTCAAAATCGGTAAACGTTTGCTCTAAAACCGATTTTATGGTCTTGTGAATTATGTAACCTTTGTTGTAAAGCGGAATTACGATTGAAACGATTGCCATTATTTAGA
>CAISYO010000238.1 GCA_903889745.1 uncultured Bacteroidota bacterium
TCGATATTGCCACTTTCTCCTGTTTGAAAACGAAGCTCTGCATTTTTAAGGAATTTAGCATAAATATCGAACAACTCATTATTTAACTTTTGAATAGAAATTCCATATAAATATTGATAGTATGCTAATGATACGGCTTTTTCAATTTCATACTCCGTTAATGCTTTTCGTTTTTCAGCCAATTTGGCTAATTCCTCTTGCAGTTGGCGATTGGCTTTTGTGATTTTACCAATTGGAAAGTATTGTTGAATAGAAACGTTGTGGTCGTAATCGACACTATTGAATTGTCCGCCTTGGTATTGCACTTGCAAAGGATCTACTTGAAATGCTGTTTTCTTTAGAACAGTTTGTTTTTCAATTTCCTTATCCGCGATTTTTAAGTCGATGTTATTTGCTTTTGCTTTTTCAATAGCTTTTTCTAATGTTATTGTTTGACTGTTTTGAGCAAACGAAAAGCTACTAATTAACAAAACGAGTATTGTTACAATTGGATTTGACATTTTTTTTCTTCTTTTAATTCCCTTTTCAAATAATAAATAAAGTATTGGTAAAACGATTAAGGTTAGTAATGTTGCCGAAACTAATCCGCCAATAACTACCGTTGCTAATGGTTTTTGTACTTCGGCACCACCACTAGTTGATAATGCCATTGGCAAAAATCCTAATGAAGCAACCGCAGCAGTCATTAATACTGGTCTAAGTCTGGTTTTTGTACCGATTAAAACCCGTTGTAATGGGTCAGTTATTCCTTCGGATTTGAGTTGATTGAAATAGGATATTAATACAATTCCGTTTAATACAGCTATTCCAAACAAAGCAATAAATCCAATACCTGCCGAAATGCTAAAAGGCATTCCTCGTAACCAAAGTGCAAAAACACCACCGATTGCCGATAATGGAATGGCTGTAAAGATTAAAGCCGCTTGTTTCATACTATTGAAAGTAAAAAATAACAACACCATAATTAATCCTAAAGCGATTGGTAATGCTACAGATAGTCGTTTGTTGGCTTCAACCAAATTTTCAAACTGACCACCATACGTAACATAATACCCTGCCGGAAGTTTAAAGCTTGTTTCTAATTTTTGTTGAATTTCTTCTACCACACTTTTTACATCACGACCACGAACATTTAAACCTATTGTAATTCGACGTTTTCCATTTTCGCGAGAAACTTGTACCGGACCTTGTTCGTAATTGATTGAAGCTACTTGCGAAAGAGGTACTTGTTGCCCATTTGGTAATGGAATAAACAGATTACTAACATCTGTAATGTCGCTACGATTGTCTTTGTTTAAACGAACGACTACATCAAAACGTTTGCTTTCTTCGTAAATTTTACCTGCACTTTCACCTGCAAAAGAAGAACGGATAATTTGATTGATGTCTGCAATATTTAAACCATACAAAGCAATTTTATTGTAATCGTATTTGACTGTGATTTGTGGAAGTCCGGTTACTTTATCGGCTTTTAAATCGCCAATACCTTCAATACTATTTACTTTAGAAATTAATTCTTTGGCTTTTGTATCTAAAACTTCTAAATCGTCGCCAAAAATTTTAATGGCAATATCGCTTCGACTTCCTGTCATTAATTCGTTGAATCGCATTTGAATGGGTTGCGAAATTTCGATGTTTGCACCAGGAATGGCTTCCATTTCTTCTTTCATTAAGTTAGCTAAATCTTCCCAATTGTCGGCAGAAGTCCATTCATCTTTATCTTTTAAAACAATAATTAAATCACCACTTTCTATTGGCATTGGATCGGTTGGGATTTCTCCACTTCCAATTTTTGTAACAATAGTTTTAATTTCCGGGAATTTTGCTTTTAGGATTTTTTCGTATTTCGTTGTGGTTTCTACCATTTGGGATAGCGAACTTCCAGTCATAATAGTAGCATTAATGGCTAAATCTCCTTCTTCAATAGTTGGAATGAATTCGCCACCCATATTTTGAAAAACGATAATGGCAAAGACAAACATCGCTAACGAAATAGCTAAAACAGCTTTTTTGAAACGTAACGCTCGGTCTAAAAATGGTGTGTAGATTTTTTCAAACCACGCCATCATTTTATCACTAAAATTAGTTTTGTGTTCGGTGTTTTTTGATAAGAACATCGCACTCATCATGGGTACATAAGTCAAAGACAAAATAAATGCTCCGATAACCGCAAAACCTACGGTCATTGCCATTGGTTTGAACATTTTACCTTCTGTTCCTACTAATGCAAGGATTGGCAAATAAACAATCAAAATAATTATTTCTCCGAATGCTGCACTATTACGAATTTTTGAAGCCGATTTATATACTTCAGTATCCATTTCTGCTTGGGTTAAATTCTTTTGTCGTTTGAGTTTCTGTAAATGGTGCATTGTTGCTTCTACAATAATTACCGCTCCATCGACTATAATTCCGAAATCGATTGCTCCTAAACTCATTAAGTTTCCGCTTACGCCAAAATGGTTCATTAAGATTACTGCAAAAAGCATTGAAAGCGGAATTACTGATGCAACAATTAATCCGGCTCGAAGATTTCCTAGAAATAGTATCAATACAAATATTACTATTAATGCACCTTCCAAAAGGTTTTTAGTAACTGTTCCTATTGCGTTATCCACTAATTTACCTCTGTCAATGAATGCTTCGGCAACCACTCCTTCGGGTAAGGTTTTATTGATTTGCACCATTTTTTCTTTTACCCTTTCCACCACAGCACTTGAGTTTTCGCCTTTTAACATTAAAGCCAAACCGCAAACAATTTCGCCTTTACCGTCTTTGGTCGAAGCACCATATCTTAATGCAATTCCCTCACGAACAGTAGCTACATCGCGAACTAAAACTGGTGCACCATTTCTGTTTTTGACTACTACATTTTCTAAATCTTTAATGCCTGTTGCCATACCAACACCGCGAATAAAGTAAGCGTATTGGTCTTTTTCGATATAAGCTCCACCTGTATTTTGATTGTTTTTCTCTAACGCTTCAAAAATTTCTGTAATGGTTACTCCCAAACTATTTAATGTATTTGGATTAACTGCGATTTCATATTGTTTTAGTTTTCCACCCCAAGTACTGACTTCGGCAACGCCTTCGATACCTTGTAATTGTGGAATAATAATCCAATCTTGAATGGTTCGTAATTTTACAGCATCGTATTTGTCTTCATATCCTTTTTTGGCATAGACATCATACTGATAAATCTCGCCTAATCCTGTTGATATTGGTGCTAACTCTGGAGAACCAGCATAAGCAGGAATATTTTCTTTGGCTTGACTAAGGCGTTGAAATATTTGTTCTCTAGCCCAGTAAATATCTACATCGTCTTTGAAAACAACGGTTACTACAGAAAGTCCGAAACGAGAAATACTTCGTAACTCGATAACTTTTGGGATTGTTTTAAAAGATTGTTCTAAAGGATAAGTGATTAATTGCTCGACTTCTTGACTGGCTAAAGTTGGAGCAGTAGTAATTATTTGTACTTGGTTGTTGGTTACATCGGGTAACGCATCGAGTGGTAACTGTTTTATAGAATAGCTACCAAACGCTATTAGAACTAAAGTAAATAATAGTATTATAAACTTGTTCTTGATACTGAACTGTATGATTTTGTCTAACATTGAAATTGTATAATGAATTAGAAATTAGCAAAACTAGTTTTGCTATTATTTGTGATAGGCTCACAAGTTTCTAACCCGAAACTACTCGGGCATCATTATACTATTTGAGGCGGTTGCCATATACTTCCGAAGAAATTGGAAGTAACTATAGAGGTATAGGACGGTAATTGCGTTTTTATACTCTTTGTAATTGGTGTAAAACTAAAAGTAGTAATCTTAAAATAACTCACTATTTGTGAGCCACAACAGTTGCAGTTGCAAAAAGGCGAACATAAATCATTTTCTTTATCGTGATTATGAGATTTTTCATCATGATTATCTGAAATCTCAACAGCTTTGTGTGCTGCACTACTTACTTCCATATCTGCACAAGGCAAACATGATAGTACCACTAGATAGATTGATAATATGTAGTTTAAGAGTTTCACGAGTGTAAAAATAGGATTTTTTATTTATAAATAAATTAAGAGTATTAAAAGTTTGTGTTATTTTACGATTGCGATGGTCTTTTAATAATTCAAATTTACACCTACACCAAATCCCATATCACTGTCATAATGAGTCCTGGCACTAAAATTTCTTTTGATGATGTATCGTAATCCTGCCATGTATTCTTTATCTGTATTCCACATTAAATCCATTCGGACTCTTTTGGAAACAGGAATATCCATTCGTTCTAATTGAAATCTAAAATTACCATCAGTAAATACCTCAGCTTGTGCTTTTATTAGCATTGGTAAAGTGTATTCAAGACCTGCGCTAAATACGGAACGGTTATCTTTGGTATTGGATTGGTTGAATAGGTTTCTTTCCATTTCGCCTTCTTCCATTTCGCGGTAACGCCAATCAAAGCCAATGAACGGCATTAACCATTGCATTTTTCCAATGTATCGACCAATATGAGTTTCTGTTTCATAGCCGTGATGATCGTTGTAACCCAATCTCCATTCTGTGCCGATGCTCCAACGTGTGTTGCTGAACATTGCCATTCCGTCGTTTCCGTTAGTAGCAAAATCATTTTCTGCCATGAAATGAAACTTTCGGTCTTCGCCAAATAGTTTTCGTTGTGCTAGTTTAGGATTAGGAATTAATGGGTTTGGTGCTTGATTTTCATACGTAAAAACTCGTCCCATGCCAGCCATCATGTGGTACAAAATATGACAATGAAAGAACCAATCGCCTTCTACATTCGCATTGAATTCGATAACATCAGTTTCCATTGGCATAATGTCGATGATGTTCTTTAATGGTGCATAATCTCCTTGACCGTTTAAAATTCGAAAGTCATGACCGTGCAGGTGCATTGGATGGCGCATCATAGAACCATTGTATAATGTAATTCTAACATTCTCTCCTTTTTTAATCAAAATTTTATCGGTTTCAGAAACTACTTTGTTGTCTAAACTCCAAACATAGCGGTTCATATTTCCTGATAATTCAAAGCGTAATTCTTTTATTGGTGCATCTTTTGGCAGTGTAGTTTTTGTAGGCGACTTTAACATGGCATAATTTAAAGTGGTAATATCTGAAAGTTCGTTACTGTTATAGTCGCTTTCATTCATCTTCATGTTTCCCATTTTATCATCTTTTTTTGAAGCTGTTTTTCCAGTGATTTCTGGGTACATTACTACGTTCATGTCCATTTGATTGTAAGACATCTGCATTCCCATATCATCCAAATCGCCATTCATTTTCATCATTCCGTTCATCATTTTCATTCCGTCAAAATATTTTAATTTTGGTAATGGTGAAATTAATTGCTTAACCCCATCGCCAATGTAAAGTGATGCCGATTTAGTTCTGTCTTCTGGTGTTACAAGGAATTCAAACGCTGTATTATCAGCAGGAATAGTAACAATAACATCGTAGGTTTCAGAAACTGCAATTAATAATCTATCTACTTCTACAGGTTCAACATCGTTACCGTCATTGGCAACCACCGTAATTTTGCCACCTGCATAGGTCATCCAAAAATAAGTTGATGCACCACCATTTGAAATGCGTAATCGTACTTTATCGCCACCTTTGAATTGGGATAATTGACTATTACTTTTACCATTGATTAAAAACTTATCATAGTACACATCGCTTACATCCATGGCATTCATTCGTTTCCATTCGTTTGCTATTTTTGTTTTGAAATGACCTTGCTTAATTGCTTCTGCATAACTTTGGGTAGTTCCTTTTTGTATGGCGAACCAATCGGTTGCATTGTGAAGCATTCTGTGTACGTTATTTGGATTTAAATCGGTCCATTCGCTTAAAATTACCGGAATGGTTGGCAAATCGTCAATACCTTTTCTGAAGGTTTCGTCTTCAGGTTTTTTGTTTAAAATCATTGAACCGTACATTCCGATTTGTTCTTGCAAACCCGAATGACTGTGATACCAATGGGTTCCGTGTTGGATAACTGGAAAGGTATATTTATGTGTTGTACCTGGTTCAATTGGCATTTGGGTTAGGTAAGGAACGCCGTCTTCTTTATTGGGTAAAAATAAGCCGTGCCAATGCAATGAAGTACTTTCTTTTAGTTCGTTGTGCACATAAATTTCGGCTGTATCTCCTTCAGTAAACGTTAGTGTTGGCATTGGAATTTGTCCGTTAACTGCAATTGCTCTAGTGGGTTTGTTACCAATAGTTACTAATGTATCACGAACGTATAAGTCATATCGAACCGTTTTAGCTATTGTCTTAACTATAGGTTTGCTTTCAGAAATAGGAATATCTTTTGGAACTTCAACAATTTTTGGAGTTTCTTCTATTGGTTTTGAAGCTTCTTTTTTTGTTTCAGAAATTACTTTTTTTGTAGCGACTGGTTTTTTTACAACTGCTTTTTTAATTGGTTTAGCTTTTTCTTTCACTAATGCCATCCCACATTTTGGGCATTTTCCGGGTTTGGGTGAATGAATTTCGGGATGCATCACACATGTATAAAATGTTTGAGGTGCATTATTTTGTGCTGTAACAAAATGATTTATAAAAAAAAGAAAAACTATAATTGACAATTTGATTTTCATGACTTTAATTTTTTGATATTATTTCCCAATCGGCTATTCTTTTATTTAGTATCTCGATTGTACTTTTCATTTTTTCCTTATCGGCCAATGTAATTGCTATTTTTGCTGCTGCAATTGCATTAGAATAATCTTTTAATTCGGATGCTATTTTTTGCCTCAAATTTGGGTAATAGAAATTTTTAGGATTTAATTTTTCCGCTTCTAAGAGCCATATTATTGCTTGTTTATAATCTCTATTTGTACTAAAATAATAATTAGCTGCCTGAAATAATAGGGTGTCGTCTTGCGTTTTCCCTTTAATGATATGTTGCTCTATCAATGCTAATATAGTATCATCTTCTATGCTCTTTACCGGTATTTTAACCATTGTGTTTTCCCAAAGTATTTTTAGAAAAGCTTCTCCTTTGCTATTGATGTCATTTAATTCAATAGTAAATGTTTCATAAAAGTTGGTTTTTTTTTCTAAAGGGACTTTGAAACGCATAACATCTTTTTTTTCATCATAGCCTGTTTCTCCATGTAAAGTAGTATCTGTGTTAACAATTATAGTCCACTCATTTATCGAAGGAATTGAGAACATTGAATAACTGCCGGCTTTTAAGATACTGTTTCCAAAGTAAATATCTTCGGAAGTGGTTATTACAGTGCAATCACTTGCACCAGTCCGCCAAAGCTTTTCAAAAGGCACTAATTCACCAAATATTTTTCGGCCTCTTACTAATGGTCTGCTGTATGTTATTTTTATTTTTGCACTGCCTACTTCTTGTTCAAATGATGACGCAGGACTAGCTGCGGTTAGTCTAATTTGAACTTTGTTTTGTGCTGACAGTAAAACACATTGTAAAAGCATTATGCTTAGTAAGATAGTTTTTTTCATTTTTTATTTAAAGTTTTAAATTTCGAAGTCGTAAAGCATTTACAATTACTGATACCGAACTAAATGACATTGCTAAAGCGGCAATCATTGGAGATAGTAGAATACCAAAAAAAGGATATAAAGCTCCTGCTGCTATTGGTACACCAAGCACGTTATAGAAAAAGGCGAAAAATAGGTTTTGCTTGATGTTTTTCATTACAGCATGGCTTAAGTTTTTGGCTTTTACAATGCCTTGTAAATCGCCTTTTACTAAAGTGATTTTGGCACTTTCAATTGCTACGTCTGTTCCTGTTCCCATTGCAATTCCAATATCGGCTTGTGCTAATGCTGGAGCATCATTTATACCATCGCCAGCCATGGCCACAATTTTGCCTTCGGCTTGTAATTTTTTAATTTCTTTTAGTTTGTCTTCTGGTAAGCATCCTGCTTTATATGACGCTAACCCCAATTCATCAGCCACTGCTTTGGCGGTGTTTTCATTGTCTCCTGTTAACATAATTACTTCTACACCTTGACGTATCAGTTCTTTAATGGCTGCCGCACTTGATTGTTTAATGGCATCGAAAATGGACACAAACCCAACAGCAACACCATCAAAAGCTATATATGATACTGTTTTTCCTAACTTTTGTTCTGCACTAATTTTGTTTTCTAAATCATCAGAAACTGTTGCTTTGACTTGTTCCATTAATTTTTTATTGCCTAATGCCACTTTTTTGTTGGTTACTGTTCCTGTAACTCCTTTTCCGGCAACAGCTTCAAAATCTTTTACTTCGATTAAAGAAATAGATTTTGTTTTCGCATAATTCACAACTGCTTGCGCCAATGGATGCTCACTGTATTGGTTTAGTGAAGCTATACTTTTTAGTAAATCAGTATCGTTGTTATTGGCAGCGTAAATTTTTTCGACAGATGGTTTTCCTTCGGTGATGGTTCCTGTTTTATCCGTAATTAAAACATTAACCTTATTCATATTTTCAAGAGCTTCAGCATTTTTTATCAAAACTCCGGATTGTGCGCCTTTTCCAACACCAACCATTACCGACATTGGCGTTGCTAAACCTAAGGCACAAGGACACGCAATAATTAATACTGCGATGGCATTTATAAATCCGTACACTAATGCAGGTTCAGGACCAAACTTAGCCCAAATGAAAAAGGTAATTACCGAAATAATCACAACAATAGGCACAAAATATTTGGCAATACTATCGGCTAATTTTTGAATTGGTGCTCTAGATCGTGAAGCATCGTTGACCATTTGCACGATTTGAGAAAGTAAAGTTTCTGAACCTACTTTTTCAGCTATCATAACAAATGATTTATTACCGTTTATTGTTCCGGCAATTACATTATCGTCTTTCTTTTTATCTACCGGAATTGGTTCGCCTGTAATCATGGCTTCATCAATACTGCTTTCGCCATCGGTTATTTTACCATCAACTGGAATTTTGTCTCCAGGCTTTACACGTAATAAATCGCCTTTTTTAATATCGTGAATAGAGATTACTTTATCGCTTCCGTCTAAAACCAAAGTGGCTTCGGTTGGAGCGAGTTTTAATAATTCCTTAATAGCTCCGCTTGTTTGACTGTGGGCTCTGGCTTCGAGTAGTTGTCCTAATAATACAAGAGTTAAAATAACCGTGGTTGCTTCAAAGTATAGTAATACTGTTCCGTGTTCTGTTTTGAATTCGCTAGGGAAAATATTAGGAAAAAACATTCCGACTAAACTAAATAGAAAAGCTACACCTGTACCAATTCCTATAAGAGTAAACATATTCAAATTCCATGTAATTATTGATTTCCAAGCTCGTACAAAAAATATCCAACAGGCATAAAAAACAACTGGAAGTGATAAAATTAATTGTACCCAATTCCATTTAGAGGCATCCATTAGTTGCAATAAAGGATTGTTGTGTACCATTTCTATCATTGCAATTGCAAAAATGGGAACGGTAAATAAGACCGCAGTTTTCATTTTTTTAACCAAATCGGTATACGTTTTTTGGTCTTCGCTTTCACTTGGTTCCATAGCAACTAAGTCCATTCCGCAAATAGGACATGAACCAGGACCTTCTTGAATTACTTCGGGATGCATTGGACATATATATAGCGTTTTACTCACCGTTAACTCTGGTGCTTTGACTAAATCCATTCCACACACTGGACAGTCGCCTGCTTTGTCGTACACTTTTTCGCCTTCGCAATGCATTGGACAGTAATATTTTCCTTGTGCATTGCTGGGTATAGTTGTTTCTTTTTTATGATCATGAGATTGGGTGGAGCAACATGATTTTCCCGAAGCTTCATTTGTTGGACTATGCTCGTTGGTTTTACCGTTGCTCATTTCTATGGTATATTTTCCAACTGCTATTAATGCTTCCTGTAGCTTTTCTGTTGGAATGTGCTTTTCCATAGTTATTGTTACTATTGGTGGATTTAATGAAACTTTTGCCTCAATACCCTCAATAGTATTCAATGTTTTTTCGACTTTAGCGCGACAACCATCGCAAGTCATTCCGGTAATGTTGTAAGTATGTATCATCTTTAATAATTTTAATACAAATTTCTATCATAACCGATTTTTGCATTTGCATAATTTTGGGTTTGATATGCAAAATTTATAAATCTTCTATTTGCTTTCTTTTAATAGTTTTTATGTTCTTGAAGTAGGTTGGCGAAAAGCCAGTTACTTTTTTGAATTGATTGCTCAAATGTGAAACCGTACTGTAATTTAAAGAATATGCGATTTCACTTAATGAGAGTTCATCGTACATAATCAACTCCTTTACTTTTTCAATTTTCTGATTGATGAAATACTTCTCAATAGTAGTGTTTTCAACTTCTGAAAAGAGATTACTCAAGGTATTGTAGTCTTGATGTAGTTCTTGTGAAAGGTAGTTGGATAAATTAATTTTCAAATCATTGTTCTTGTTATGAACCAAATCAATAATCAATGTTTTAATCTTATCGATGGTTTTACTTTTTCTGTCATCAATTAAATCAAAGCCAACTGCACGAAGGTTTTTTAATAGTTCAGTTTTTTGAATATCAGAAATGGGTTCCATAGTTTCGACTTCACCCAAATTAATAGATAAAAGTTTTAGTCCAAGCTTTTCTAACTCGGACTTAACCACCATTTTGCAACGACTACAAACCATATTTTTAATATAAAGTTTCACTCTTACTGTTCTTTATTTATTGTCTGTTCAATCCAACTAATTATTTCTTGCTTTTGGGTTTCATTAAGAATAGCATCCTCATGCAACTGTTTGTATGAACTTAATGGCATATTTCCGGACTTTATTTCTCTACTAATCGCTTCTAGTTTACTTCGTTGTTTTCTATTTGAATAAGACGCAAATTCGTTAAAATTCAATTCTTCTTTTCCATTTTTAATGTGGCTTTCGACAAACCATCTTGCTGGTTGAATGTAATCGTACCACAAGTACTGTGTATTGTTACTGTGGCAATCATAACAAGCCTTTTGCAAGGAGTTAAGAACTGTTGGTGGTACTTTGTAATTATTTGCAAAGTTTTTTCCAATGTCGAATGAACTACTTACATTTTGTTTTGGTTGGTAGAATTGAATAGCTATAAAGACTAAAAAAAATGCTATTGCAATCTTTTTTATCCTTTTCATTTTAAAGAGTTTTTTTCAAACTACCACAAGTCAGCATTTGAGAACCATAAAATGGATTTTTAATTTCTTTGATTTCACTAATCCAAATAGCACCTTTACCATCGTTGTACATTGGGCAGTAATCTTGATATAATTTTTGTTTCGTTCCAAACATTGTAATTAAATCATTGATGTCTTTACTAAGTGTAGCAAAATGTTCTCTTTGGTGATCAATTTTCCCTGCATTTTTCCCAATATGCTCTGCGTGTTCTTTTGCATCATCAGCGATCTCTAAATATTCTTTTTCCTGTATTGGGTTTAATGTTTTTGTATCAAATCTATTTAAGGATGCTAATAACGTTTTTGCTTTCTCAGCTGCAGCATCCGAATTATCTTGAACTAATTTGTTTTTAAGATTGATATAGCTAATAAATATATCTTCCGTATAATCTGATGGTACAAGATTATCTGTTTTAGTTTCTTCTGTAGCTATTGTTTCAGATTTTGTAATAGTATCGTTAACATCTTCTTGTTTTTTGGTTAATACAGGTTCAGTTAATTCCATACCACATTTAGAACATTTTTCGCCTTTTTTGCCTGTAATTTCTGGGTGCATAGAGCAAGAGAATTGTTCATTTGAACTTGTTGAAGTTTCTGTGGTGGTGTTTTCAGTTTCTTTGTTTTTTTGATTACAAGAAACTAAAGTGATAGCTATAATAGCTGTTAGAATAAGTGTTTTCATAATTTAAGTTTTTTAATTAATAATTATTTTTTTGCTTTGTAATAACAATAAGTTCCTATTGAAGTGTTGATATAATCTATTTCGTTTACTTCTTTAAATTTTGCGTCTGAAATATATTTTGTCATTAAACCATTTACATTGTCATTTGTTGTTTTAAAGCCATCTAATAGCTGTACGAGGTAAAATGAAAATCGCATCCATTTTGTTTTAGCTTTACCCCAATCACCAATTATTATTTCGCCATTTGGTTTTAAAATTCTATTAATTTCTAATAAGCACTTTAGTTTTGTTAAGTTATCTAACTGATGAAACACCAGAGAACTATATACTTTATCAAATGAATTATCTTCAAATGGTAATTCCTTTCCATCATATAAAAAAAGTGGCACTTGAATTCCTGCCTTATTTAATTTGTATTCAGCTATTGATTTAACTTTAGGATCAATATCGACACCTAGAACATCACACTTGGGAAAACGTTGTTTGAGTATGATAATGTTTTGGGCCGTTCCGAAACCAAACTCTAAAATTTTTTCATCGACCTTTGGGTTAACAATATCTATTAATTTGTTTCTGAACTTTTTTTCAGGCATTGTTATTTTTATGGCTAAATCATAGTACTCAGTTAAAAAATCATAACCTAATGCAGGAATAAACTTTTCTGTTGTCATAAAGTTTTTATTTTTTTAAATCAAAAAAAGTATAATACAAATTGAAGTAAAACCCATTTGGTGCCGAGCGTATCATTGAACTTACTAACTCTTGACGGTAGGCAAAGTCTAGTCGTGCCTGACTATTAAAAATAAATTGTATTGCAGGAACAACGTCTAAATACGATTTACCATTTTCATTGATAGTTTGACCCACAAATTCAACCATTAAGTTGATATTGGTTTGCTTGAAACTCGTGTATTTTTTAGGGTACATCAGTTTTCCAAAAGACAAAGTATAGTTCGTTGCATTATCACCAATGTTATCCGGAAAAGTATAGTTTGGTTTGTTGTCCAATGCTTTTTCAAAACTAACTGAAGAACTTATGGCTACCTTTTTGACCAATTTTGTAGCAATTATTCCTGTTTCGAACCCAGTGTTGTGCCCAACAATTTCTATTTGTTCTTGATGGATATCGCCTCGATTGAAGCTAAATCTTCCATAAGTTGCTAAGCGAAAGTGACTGTTTAAATCATCTGTAGAATAAAACCTATACTTAGCCATAAAACCACCACCTTCTGCATACAATGCATTAGTTCTTGTGCTGATAAAAGCGGAACCACGAACCATTAAATTTTTATTAATACCATAAGTTACCTCAGGCATTAAATGATAGTTGTAACCTGGCTCAAATTTTTCTTTAAAGGCAGATTGCATCACATTTACGGCTAATGAATTTGCAGGAACATTACTTGCTGGATCTGTTACTACAAATAATTCTTGACTAAAAACAGTTTGGCAACTGATGGCTGCAAAAAATACAATTACCTTTCTCATTAGTTTATCATTTTAATGTGAAAATCATCCTCATTATTTGAAGCATATGTAACAATGTTTTTATAGGATTTGGATAGTCTTTTAAATTCTTTTTCGGTTACATATCCTTTGTCAACCACTTGAAAATGTATTTCAGAAGCATTATTTTTTTTATCATTAACCATAATGTATGAACTTTGAGTTATGGTATTTGATTTTGCGGTAACTACTAATGAACCGATAAAAAAACCTGCCTTTTCTACTTTTTCTTTAAATACTTTCGGACTTAATTCGTTTCCTTCTTTTAGCGTTACTGTAAAGGTATTGGAGTTTAAATCGATTTCTACGTTAACCACTTCGGGCACTGTTTTTAGCTGTTTGTTTATAGCATTTGAGCACATAGAACAAGTTAAACCAGTGGCTCTAATTTCGGCTTTTACAATTTGCGCATTACTATTAAGTGAAAACATCAAAACTATTGATGTAATCAGAACATATATTGTTTTCATTTTATTCTTTTATTAATTTAATTATCTCTTCTTCTGAGGGATTTTTTGCAATTAGAATCCCTTCGGGATTAAATAGGTATTTGGATGGTAATTCATCAACACCAAATTGTATTGCTGTAATAGCATCAAAACCTTTAGGATCTATTAACTGTGTAAATTTGATTTTATCTTTTTCAATTGCTTTTAGCCATTTATTTGTATCGGTGTCAATTGATATTCCAATAATTTCAATTTTATTTGTATTAGCTTCATTGTGAAGTTTTACTAACTTTTTATTTCCTAATCGGCACGGCGCGCACCAAGAGGCCCAAAAATCGACAAGCACATATTTACCTTTAAAGGATGTGATATCAACCTCATTATTGGTATTATTCTTTAGTGTAATTAAAGGCATCGTGTTTCCAATTTTTATTTGAGCAGTAGAAGTAATTGAAAAACTGATGAATAATATCACAAAGTATTTTAATTGATTTTTCATTGTCATAGTAGTTTTTATTAAACTAAGCCCAATTTAAACATTAGGCTTAGTCTTGTAAGGATTACATTTTTATAACTATTCCGTTTGGTTTTTTACCAACATTTATAGTTTTGATTACAGTATGATTAACAGTATTAACAACAGAAACTGTATTTGCTGTTTGATTGGTTACATAAGCTGTGTTTCCATCATTAGTGAATGCAATTGCATGAGCACCAGCACCTGTGTTAAGTGAACTACCATGCATCCACATATTCATACCTGTATCCCATGTCCAATAGTGCACTTTTCCAGCCATAGGATCCGAAACCCATAGCTCATTTTTCGGACCATTGTATGAAGCTATTCCCGGCATGAAGCCTAAAGTAATTGTTTCATCTACTGAGTTCGTTGCTACATCAATCACAGAAATAGTTTGTCCGTCTTCGTTGTCTACATACATTTTATTATTACTTCCTGTCCAAGCACCTACTGGATTGTCACCAACAGTAATAGTTGTGATTATAGCTTTTGTGCTGGCGTTAATAACTGTAATACTATCATCATCACCATTTGCGACATAAGCTTTGGTACCATCAGAAGAGAATGTTAATTCAGCTGCCATCATCCCAACATTAATTGTATTTAATAACGCATTTGTAGTAGCATCATATACCAGAACTTTGCTATTCATTTCATCCATTTGTGGCACCCAAATTTCATTACCACTTGGTGAGTAAATAGAATTATGGTTCATCAATGGAAGGTTTATATTTTTAACGATTGAACCATTCATAGCATCGATAACTACTAATTTACCATTCATTCCGGCAGTATTTAGTCCTGAATGTCCTGCACTCAAATCCATGCCTGGAACTCCAATTGCTAAATGATTTTGATGTGAAGAAATATGATGTGGCCACATAATCATATCTGAACCTGTTGTCATTAATGGAATTGTTGCAGAAACTTCATTAGTACTCAATTTAAGGACAGTAACTGTGGCATCTTCGCCATTTACAATGTATGCCGCAGGATAATCAACATTTAATGTCATATCCATATTGTCATCGTTATTATTGCAAGAAGTGAATAGTATTGCTCCAAAGAATGAAGCTAGTATTGATAAATTTTTCATTTATATTTATTTTAAATTATTTAATAGTTTCTACAGTCTTACCACAGCTCAACATCATTGAACCATAATAAGGATTTTTTACAGCATTTTCTTTACTTAACCAATTAGCACCTTTACCATCGTTGAACATTGGACAGAATTGATAGTACACTGGAGTTTCATATTTAGAAGCCTTGATTAATGTATATATGTCTTTGGATAATGTAGTAAAGTGATCGCGTTGGATTTTTACATCTTTTGTATTGCCGATGTTTTCTGCATCTTTCATTATCGTATTTACAACTTTCATCCAAACCATGTGAACATCCATTTCAAGCTTGTCCATTTTGACATTATTTACAGCTGCCAAAAGTTGTTTTGAAGCTAAAACTGTTTTAGTAACATCAGAAGTGATTAAAGCATCTTTTACTAAAAAATAGTTATCGAATACAGCCTTTAATTGATTTTCATTTTGGATTACTGTAGTAGTTACAGAATGATTACTATGATTGGAATGGTCTTCGTTACGAGCAATAACTGTTGCTACTTCTTTTACAGGAACTTTTGCTACACGGTCATATTGGCAACATCCGTGAAGATTGTTATATACATCATCTGGAGCAAGAAATTTGTCACTATCGTAACCAACTAATGCAATTCTTTTAAGTATTTCATCTTGATTGGTTTTGGTTGCATCATACGTTAGTATTGCCATTTGGGTTTCCTGGTTCCAATCTACATTGGCTATTTTTTTAATGTTTCCTGCTTTTTCGATTTTGGTCTCGCACATTCCGCAATTGCCATAAATTTTTACACTTTCGGTTTTGGCATTTTTTATTTGTGCATTACTTGTAGTTGATAACAATACAGAAATTGCTATCATTATTTTCATTAATGAATTTTTCATTTTTAATAAAATTGTAATCAAAGTAGCCGACCTTGATTGGTTGATAAAATAAATTTGGATAAAAAACAGTTGCGAAAGAATGTAATTACCGTACCGATAATGGTATAAAAAACAATACTAAAACTGTTGAATTGGATAGCACAACGCTATGAATTTGACACACTTATGGCTGTCAAAAAAGGAATTTAGCTTATTTTAGGAATGAGCCAAATGGAATAAAAACCATCTGAGATTGATGGTATTGTGTATGAAAATTTAACTTTCTCGATTGAAGAATAGCTAAATGTGTAATTTTTAAAAATAATTTCAGATAAAAAGCTTACCGAAGAAGTCGGGCACGTTGAAGAACATCCACATTTAGAATGGCCGCAATTGCCTTTACATCCTTTGTGATCTTTCTCTTTAGAATTATCGCTATCGCAACAACTCTTTTTTTCTGATTTAGTAGAGGAAATTTCTTTTTTGCATGAACTCTTGTCTGAACCTTTACCACAAGCCATAGCATCATTAGGCATAAGAAACATGCCTAATAAGACTAATAGTATAAAGTGGTATTTTTTCATATATCTATTAAAACAGTACAAAAATAATTAAGTTCAATTAATATTTCACTAAAAATTTGTTAAAACGTTGTTTTTTGTTAAGAATTGTTTAAAAACCATTGCAATGTTTTCTAATAATAATAACAATGGTATTGCAATGATTGTCTAATGTCAATGTACCTTATTTTAAAGTGATTAAGAGATTTTGCAATAGTATTGCAATGATTTATAACTATAATTGCAATACCATTGTAATTGTTTAATACTAAAATCAATTCTTGATTTATTCAGCAATTCTCAACACTGATTCCTTTTCTTGTTTTTGGCTTTGTATATTCCAATAAATCGCCATTTGCTGAGCGTAATCGATCGGAGTTTTTCCAATATAATTTAGAAACTCCTTTTCGGTACTATGTCCAGTTACGTTCAATAATAAACCTGTCGGAATATCTCCGTAATAATTTGTAGCAAATGAACGCCTACAAATATGCGAAGTGACCAACTCCCATTTTTTAAAATCTCCATTTTCTTTTCGAGAAGTTTCAGGGTTTATTCTTGCGCCCGAAATTGTTTCATTCAATTTGGCTTCTTGGCAAACATCCTTGATGTATAAATTAAATTTAGCTTTTGAACTTTCGATGTTTTTGCTATAAAGAGGTGGGAAGTTCCCATTTCTTTTATCTAAAATTGCTCTTACTTTATCGTGTACAAGTATGGAAACTCTCTTTTTAGTTTTTTGTTGGATAAGTTCTATAAAATCTAAATTGCCTATTTGCTTAATATCCTGCTTTGTTAATTGCAATAAATCTCCAACACGTTGACCGATATAACAACCAATCAAGAGCCAATCTCTTGCATCTTGTAAATGCGGCTGTTTCAAATCAACTTTTTCGATTTCCGTTAATTCATCCCAATTAAGATAAATTTTATCAATTTGAACACTAAACCCTTTAATTTGTTGAAGCTGTGGACTAACGGTATAGCCTGACTTTTGAGCATCTAAACAAATGGTCTTTAAAAACTTAATATAACGCCCTGCCGTATTTCTGCTTAACTTTTCTACCTCAAGTAAATATTTAAGAAAATCATTTCTATACTTCAAATCAATTTCAGACAATTTATACTTATGGCGTTTATACTCTTGAAATCCCTGTATTTTTAATTTTATTGTTTTGTATTTTGTAACTGTTGCTTTAGATGTTCCGAGTTCTCCAGTTCGGTCATTGGTTTTTAACTCCAGTTTTTCTACATAGAGGTCGCAATAATTAAGAATGAAATTGTTATCTGTTTTTTCGGCTTTATTAAAATGGGTGTTTAGACAATCGTTTAGCCAGTCTTTATTAACTATATCTGAACCTGTACCACTTTTATTATATCTGCTAATTATATAGGATTCTAAAGTGTCTAATTCATTTTGCAAATTGTCTCTTTCAGCAAACTGGGAGACTTTCCGTATTTTACCACTTGCGTTATTAAAATAAGCTGGATTGATAACTAACGGAATTGCCAATTTAATATCAGTTTCTCTATTTGCAACAAATCGGATGTATATTTTTGATGGGTTATTATTTCCTCTAATCGAATATTTTATCGTTGCCATATTTCATATTTTAGTTACGACAAATATATATAGTAGAATTATTATAAAAAAATATTTTGTCCGACATTTGTCCGACGAAAAGCGAATTTATACTAATTCAACCTAATACAAATTAATTTTATTTTTTATTAAAAACCCTTTAAATACTTAACTTAACAAGGTTTTTTATTCTAATTCAGTTATTTAGAGTTAATTAACAATTAAGTTGTTTTGTTCCCTCTTTCTCCGCGAAAGTGATGTTTCAAAAGAAACATAAAAA
>CAISYO010000239.1 GCA_903889745.1 uncultured Bacteroidota bacterium
ACTATTTTCTATCATCAAAAAGTTGATTAAATTTATAAAGTATTTAAACGATAAAAATAAGTAGTAATGATTTTCAGATAATCGGATGTTCAGATTTTCAGACTGTCCGAACATCAGAATATCAGAAAATCCAATATCAAGAAAATGACAAAACAAGATATAATCAATACTTTCGACCCTTCACAACCAGGTTTAGCTGATGCAACCGTTTTTGGATTGCCTTTTTCAGCCGAACAAAGTGAAATAATTGTAATTCCTGTGCCTTGGGAAGTAACGGTGAGTTATGGAGCAGGCGCTTCAGAAGGACCAGATGCCATTATGGAGGCTTCTTTTCAAGTCGATTTAAATCATCAAGAGTTTCCAGAATTATGGAAATTAGGTATTTATATGGATGAAGCACCACCACATTGGGCAAAAAATTCTGAAAAATACAAAGAATTAGCACAACCGATTATCGAAGCTTTAGAGAGTGGAGAAGATGTGGCAACTTTTCCAGCCTTACAATCTGACTTAGATACCATCAATAAAGTTTGTAAAGAATTGCATCAAGAAGTAAAAGACCGCGTGTTGCATTGGATGAACCAAGGTAAAAAAGTGGTGCTATTAGGAGGTGATCATTCAACGCCATTGGGTTATTATCAAGCATTGGCTACTAAATATGATAACTTCGGAATCTTACATTTAGATGCGCACATGGATTTACGAATTGCTTATGAAGGATTCACCTATTCGCACGCTTCTATTATGTATAATGCCTTACAAATTCCGCAAATTTCTAAAATTGTACAAGTAGGAATTCGCGATTTTTGTGAACAAGAAGTAGAAGTGGCTTTAAAAGATAGAGTTTTAGTGCATACGGATATGGATTTAAAACAGGAAGCTTTTGAGGGCAAAACGTGGCAACAACAATGCGAACAAATTATCGCTTCGTTACCAGAAAAAGTGTGTATTTCATTTGATATTGACGGCATGTATCCTTGGTATTGTCCAAACACAGGTACTCCAGTTCCGGGTGGATTTTCATTTGAGCAAGCCGCTTATTTGTTCAGTCGCTTAGCAGCAACCAATAAAGAAATTATTGGTTTTGATTTGGTAGAAGTAGCACCAGGCGATGACGATTGGGACGGAAACGTAGGTGCAAGAATGCTATTCCACATGTGTGGCGCTTTTGCCAAATCTCAAAAAATGAATGTGGGGAATAAGATAAAATTCAATAAATAAATAGTAAGCCGAAGCAATTAAAAGCTTCGGTTTTTTTATAAGTTATCTACATTTTCCAAAATCGAAATTGCTTTCTCTTTCGTAGCAGCTAATTCTTCGGGTTTCATTTTTCTCAATAGCGCTAACATCATACTCATTCTTTGATTAGTAGCGAAATGCTGTTTTTTCTCATCTAAAAAATGCCAATACAAACTGTTGAACGGGCACGCATTTTCGCCTAATTTATCTTTCACATTATAATGACAACTGCCGCAATAGTTACTCATTTTATTAATGTAACTTCCAGAAGAAACATACGGTTTAGTTGCTAAAATTCCACCATCAGCATACTGACTCATGCCTCTTGTGTTGGGCATTTCAACCCATTCAATCGCATCGATATAAACCCCTAAATACCAAGCGTCCACTGCATCAGGATGCAATTGAGCTAACAAAGAAAAATTACCAATCACCATCAACCGTTGAATATGATGAGCATACGCTTCCGATAAACTTTGAGAAATCGAATGTTGCATGCATTTCATATTGGTTTTTCCAGTCCAAAAGAAATCGGGTAGTGGGTTATAGTTTTCTAAAACATTCATTTGGGCATAATTGGGCATTTCTTTCCAATAAATTCCTCTGACATATTCGCGCCATCCAATAATTTGTCGGACAAAACCTTCTACCTGCGCCAATTCAATATTTTCTTGATGTTGAAAATAATACGAAATCACACTCTCAATTACTTCTTTCGGACTGATCATTTTGGAATTCATCGCAAACGATAAACGCGAATGAAACAGAAATTTATGTCCAGAAAATAAAGCATCTTGATACGTGCCAAAGTGTGCCAAAAAATGCGCACAGAAATAATCAATCAATTGCAAACTTTCGTTTCTTGAAGTAGGCCAATTGAAATGTTCTGCATCAATTGTTCCAATTGTGGTGATGTTTTGAGTGGTAATTTCAGCAACAATTTCAGATACATTTTTATGAAATTCCAATGGAAACGGAATCGGAACTTCGTTTTTATATTGATTGCGGTTGTTGTGATCAAAATTCCATTTTCCGTCTAGCGGTTGTTCACCGACCATTAAAACATCATGTTTTTTTCGCATCATCCTATAGAAACTTTCCATCAACAGCTGTTTTTTACCTTTAAAAAAATCGGCTAATTCATTTCTACTCGTATAAAAATGTTCAGAATCGACAGCTTTTGATGGAATTGAAATTTTTTCGCAAATGGATTTTAGTTGTTCATCCAAGCGATATTCATCGGGAAGTTGGTATTCAAAACATTCAAATTTATTTTCAGCAACCAAATCCAAAATCAGTTGTTCCAAATTATGTGGATTATTTACATCCGAAATGGTATAATAAGACACTTGATGCCCTTGTTTTATCAAATCCTCCGAAAAATTGCGCATCGAAAGAAAAAACGCCACCACTTTTTGAATGTGATGTTTCACATAATCGGTTTCCTGACGCATTTCTGCCATTACATAAACCACATCCGCATTGACTTCTTCAAACCAAGAATGTTGAGAATTGAGTTGGTCGCCCAAAAGTAATCGAAGTGTTTTCATCTAAAATAATTCAGGAGTTAACCACATTTTCTGAAATTTTCCATTGGCATCGTATAGTTCCGCTTGGCGTTTGATATTGAATTTTCTATCACGTGGATCGTTGCCAACACCCGCATTGTACATCCAATTGCCGTAATTGCTGTGCACATCGTAATCGATTAGCATACTTTCAAAATACGCTGCGCCAATTCGCCAATCTTGTTCCCATTCTTTGGCCCAATAACTCGCTACATTTTGACGTCCGCGATTGCTCATCCAACCCGTTTTTTGCAATTCAATCATGTTGGCATTCACAAAATGTTCGGGCGTGTTGCCGTTTGTCCATTGATTGAAGGCTTTTGTATTTTGGTTCCAATGGTATTCTTTTTGCAAAATGCCATTCAATTGAAAAATTTTGTTGCCGTGTTTTAGCGAAATGTATTTGAAATAATCGCGCCAAATCAATTCAAAAATCAACCAATAGGTATCTTCATTTTTGACTACTTTTTTCTCAAATTGTTGCACTTCCCAATAAATTGTTCGTGCCGAAATACTTCCATTAGCCAACCACGCCGAAAGTTTTGAACTGTAATCTTTTCCAATTAAACCATTGCGGGTTTTCTTATAAACTGCTAGTTTTTTGGTGTCCCAAAAGTAGTCTTTGATGCGTTTATTCGCTTGATTTTCGCCACCTTTAAAAGGGAAAGCCGTTTTATTTGGTTGCTTGAACGATTCAAAACCTAAATCTTCAAGAGTTGGAATACTTGTCTTTTCTTCAATTAAATTTGAAATTGGTTTGGCTGTAATCGCAACTGTGGGTCGCACTCGAATTTTCTTTTCTAATTGCTTTCTGAATTCGGTAAAAACTTCAGGGATTTTCTCCCAATCGGCATATGGAACATCATCAGGATGAAATAAAAATTGGTCATAATAGGTTTTCCATTTCACCGCTGGAATTGAATTTTGAACTTCAGTTGCTACTTCTATTTCTTCATGTGTCCATTCGTTTTGGATGTAAATCGTATTAATTTGATATTTAGCGGCTACTTCCGAAATTAATTGTTCGGGATAACCATAATAAACCAATAATGAGATGTTCTTCTCGGCTAAATTTTGTTCTAATTCGGTTACCGTTTCCAACAGAAATTGGGTTCTAAATTTTTCTGTTTTTTTGAAACCATATTGTGTTGTTTCAAAATGTCTCGGGTCTAAACAATAAATACCAATGACTTTTTCATTTTCTCTACAGGCATTGTATAACGAATGATTATCAATCGTGCGCAAATCATTTCTAAACCATACTAATCCGTTCATTTTTTTTTGATTTTTGCTCGCAAAGACGCAAAGTCGCGAAGGTTTAATTTTTATTCGAATCAATTTTCCGAACATCCGAATATCAGAACATCCGAATATCTTTAAATCAATTCTTGTTTTTCCTACATTTGTCACTACAATACAATACTTCTTCCCAGTTTTTCTCCCATTTTTTACGCCATGCAAAAGGAAGTTGGCATGTTTTGCAAATTTTTTCTGGAAGATTTACTTTTTTATGCGCCATTTCTAAGCATTGATTTGCTTTTTTGTTTTGGTCGTGCATATTCAAATCGGTCAATTAATTTAGGTAACGCATAACCGTCTAATCCGTTTATAGCTACAATATTTCCCTTGTCTAATTGTATCCAATTATCTTTTTGGATCAATTCTTCTTCAGCATAAATTGCTTCAATTGAGGCAATAATATGTATACAATCGTTTTCTTTTAAATAGTATTCGTTAACATACTTACAAAGTAATCGCACCGGACTTCCTTTCACAAAAGGACATTTATAATCATCCAAATATTCAGAAGTTAAATTTGTTTCTTCAAACTCTGAAACGCCTTGTTCATAATTTGCCGAAGTATGATGCGCGTCGGCAATCATTTCTTCGGTAATGTGATTTATGGTGAAAAAATCGGTTTCCTTTATATTTTTATAGGTATCACGTGGAACGGTTGTTGGGCGTAAAATGAATCCAACCAATGGCGGTTCACTTCCTAAATGAGTTACACTACTATAAATAGCCACATTTTCTTTGCCGTCAATGGAGCGCGTACCAATTAAATTTGCCGACTTGTAACCTGTGGCACTATTAATTAGATTCAAACGAGGCACTTTGTCCATTTTTATAATTTCTGAAAGCGATATTTTTTTCATGTGATATTTTTTTCAAAAGTACGCTTGTTTAACTAAAAATAAAAATAATTAAACAAAATAAAATTTAACGATAAAATCACTTTACTAAATAGCATCAAAATGGCATTATTGTTTACTTTTGCAATCTATTTTACAATAACTTCATGCAAACGCCACAAAAAATTGCTGTAGTAGGTTCTGGATTAGTAGGGACTTTATTAGCAATCTATTTAAAAAGAGCCGGACATACAGTTCATGTTTTCGACAGAAGTCCCGACATTAGAACGGTTGAGTTTTCGGGTCGCTCCATTAATTTGGTGATGTCAAATCGTGGCTGGAAAGCATTGGAAGATGTAGGTCTAGATGAAGCAATAAGATCAATAGGAATTCCAGTTGATAAAAGAGCCATACATCTTCAAGATGGCAAGTTAAATTATCAATCTTACGGAAAAGAAGGTGAAGCAATTTTTTCATTATCGCGCGGTGTTTTAAATAGAAAAATGGTTGATTTAGCCGAGGCAGAAGGCGTGGAATTTTTCTTTGAACGTAAGATTTGGGATGTAACTTTAGCCACTGCAAGTTTATGGGAAGGCGAATCTGAACAAGGTAAATGGACAGAGTTAAAATATGATAAAGTTTTTGGTGCCGATGGAGCTTTTTCTAGAATTAGACATAGAATGCAACGCCAATCGATGTTTGATTATTCGCAAGAGTTCATGAAAATAGGTTACAAGGAGCTCCATATTCCTGCTAATGCAGATGGCACTCCAAAAATAGATATTCATTCATTACACATTTGGCCTAGAGGAAATTTCATGTTGATGGGATTGGCAAATTTGGATAATTCATTTACTTGTACGTTGTTTATGCCTATTGAAGGCGAAAATTCATTTGAATCATTAACAAATGAAGAAAAGTTAGTTTCGTTTTTTGCAGAATATTTTCCTGATACAAAAGCGGTTATTCCAGATTTGGTAAGCGATTTTTTTACAAATCCAAACAGCTATTTAGCCATTATGAAGTGTTTTCCATGGACATTTGAAGATAAGGTGGCATTAATTGGCGATTCAGCACATGCAATAGTTCCTTTTTACGGTCACGGCATGAATGCTGGCTTTGAAGATATTACGATTCTAAATGAATTGATGCAAGAATATGGTGATGATTGGAATAAAATTTTCAAAGCTTACGAAACTTCTAGAAAACCAAACGCCGATGCTATTGCGGAGCTTTCCAGAAGAAATTTTGTTGAAATGAGCGCAAAAACAGCCGATGAAAAATTTCTGCTGCAAAAGAAAATTGAAAAATGGTTTTCCGATAAGCATCCCGAAAAATGGACACCTTTATATAGTCGCGTAACTTTTAGTTTACAGCCCTATGCAGAAGCCTTAGCTGTTGGGGATTTTCAAAATAGCATTATGCAAGAAATTTTGAAAATGGATCATATTGAGGAAATTTGGAATTCAGAACAAGTTGAAAATAGAATTCTTGAATTATTAAAACAGCCTTAATCTTCTCTATTTACCAAATCCATACTAAAAGCTGGTGTGCAAATTGCTATATATTCGCAAGCTTCATCAAATGGATTTGAATATTGAACGCGTGTATTTTTTTCAATTTTTATCGATTGCCCAGTTTCTAAAATAATTATTTCATCTTCTATGATGAATTGTTTTTTTCCTTTTATAATATAAGTGTATTCATCAAACTCTGGTGTTTGAAATGGTTCGCTCCATCCGGGAGGCGCAATCATATGTGCAATAGAAATAGCTGAATTTTTGGTTGTAGCTAATCCATGATGCTCTTCAATTAGTTTTCCATCGGTTGTAGGCACAACAAAAGGATTTTTTTGGATAAAATATTTTTTCATAGATTAAGAAAGTTGTTAAAATTCAAATTTAAAGAAAAGAAGTATATGAAAAACCAGCAAATTTATGATTAACAGCAAAGTTATCAATATACTTTTTTGTCATAAATAACGATGCAATAAAAGAAAAATAATTCCGTTTTTATATATAATATGTTAAAGTTTTGCGATTTAAAAAAGAGTCTAGTTAACAATAACTTTACTTCATGGTAAACATATTGTTATTATTTATTAACATTAGGTGTAAAAACGTAAAAAAAGTTTTTTTTTCCAAAGTAAAAAATTAAATTTGACCCCGGTTAAGTCATCAGAGTAGGCTTTAACAATATTATCGACATTTTAAAACTAAAAAAATTTAAAAAAAATGACAAAAGTATCTAACGAATCTGTTGAAAACGGAGCAAGCTCTAAAGGTTCAAATGTATTTGCAGCTTTAACAATTGTAATTTGTATTGTAATTGGAATTTTAATTTGGAAATTTGTAATGGGTCA
>CAISYO010000240.1 GCA_903889745.1 uncultured Bacteroidota bacterium
ATTCGCCACTATGGCTTTTTACAACAAAGCAATTTTTGACTAGTAAATTTAGCAGAAATTATCTCATGAAATATTGATTCGCTACGTGCCTCATATTCTCACACCAAACGCACCCCCTGATGCATTTCTGTAACCTTTGGTTTGTGAGGCTTTGAGCGACATCGTATCCTTGCCGTAACGGAAATAGAAACTCGTACGTACAAGTGCGTACAAAGCTCTAAGTGCTTCGATAAAGAAAGGATACAAGGTTACGTATTAGTTACGGTAGCATTTTTGCAAAAAATTGTCAAAGTCACCACATACTATTCATATGCTTATTTCACCTAAACACTTCTAGAAAACTCTTTATAGCTACCAGATTTTCTAGATATTTGTGTGAAATTAGCAGAAGATTTAGCTTCCGCTTCTTTTAACTTCTCTTCTTGTGTCAGTAATTTTTGCTTAAGCAGTTCAACTCCTGCTTCATTTTTTTTCATAAATATCATTAATTCTTTCGAAGTAAAATATTATAAACCCACCAATGACAATTATGTTAATTGCAGTAAGAATTAGTGATTTATAAAAGGTAATTTTAAATTTATCGATTACGCTTAAGCAACTTTATTGCATGAATAAAAAGCTTGGCTAGTAAGTTTTGAGCGTGGTATAAATATAGAGGAGAGAAAGGGTTACGACATGTCAAAGCCTCAAAAATTAAGGAAAGGTAAGTACAAAGTTACGAATTGGCCGCAGTATAATCGCAGTCTTAAGGGCCGAGGTGATCTGACTATATGGTTTACCGAAGAAAGTCTAGAGGCTTGGTTAGCTGGAGAATCTGCGTGTAAGACTAAGGGTGGTCAATTTAAATACTCTGATCTTGCTATCAAAACCGTGTATGTTATACGTCAGATATTCAATTTAAGACTTAGGCAGTGTGAGGGGCTGGTGAAATCTTTACTAAAGCTTTTATCTGTCGATTTACCAACACCGGATTATACTACCGTATCAAGGAACATAAGAAAATTGTCTGTAGAATTTGTTACCAATCGAGCAATAGGAAACATAAATCTAATTTTGGACAGTACTGGAATTAAGGTTGTTGGTGAGAAAGAATGGATTAACTATAAATACAACATACAAAAACAAAGAAAGATTTGGCGTAAATTACATATTGGCGTTACGGATGATGGCAATATTGTAGTTGGGGAAGTCAATATGTTACGTGACAGTGATATTGCTACCGTTCCTGCTCTTTTTTCTCAGGTACAAAATCCTGTAGATCAAGTTGTTGGAGATGGAGCTTATCATAGAAAGCGTATTACTAATGATCTTAAGAAGTTTGAATTTACTAAGAATGCAAAGTTTGTTGGTCCACCGGGCAAAGGAATAAAGGTCTATGGCAACAGGCTTAAAATAGAAGAGACATTTAGTAGATATAAGAGGATCATAGGAAATAAATTTAAAGCACAAAATATTCTAGGACAAATCAACGAAGCAAAAATCTCACTATTCATACTAAACACAATGAAAGACTTAGGTGTGCCTCAAACTGTTAGAATTGCATAACAAAATCATTGAGGAAAATTAGGATTTGTATTCGTGCAACAAAGTTATTCCGCGTCTAGTTAATTCATGGGCCATTGCTAAACCACTAGGTCCGGCGCCAACGATTAATACATCAATTTTTTCTTTTTTGAGCATCTTTAATAAATTAACCTCC
>CAISYO010000241.1 GCA_903889745.1 uncultured Bacteroidota bacterium
AATTCTAAATCCTCATTCCTAATTTCAAAATCTCGTGGGGAGAGCAGGATTCGAACCTGCGAAGACGTAGTCAGCGGATTTACAGTCCGCCCTCGTTGGCCGCTTGAGTATCTCCCCAAACCTTTTACATTCAGTTACTTAAAACATTGAGCCGATAGAGGGACTCGAACCCACGACCTGCTGATTACAAATCAGCTGCTCTAGCCAGCTGAGCTACACCGGCAACTTAAATATAAAAAGTCCGCTATTTCTAACGGACTGCAAATGTATAGAATTTATTTTTGAATCAAAACATTTTTTATCTTTTTTTTTAAGATATCAAATGGTTCGCAATTTTTCTTTTCTTTTCACTAATACCCTTTCTAAAATGAATCTACCGCTAAATCTATTCCTTCTTCAAAAGATTTTGTTATTTTTTTTACTACAAAATCATCTCCTGGAACATTAATTTTTATCTCTACAATTTTGTTTTCCTTATCACTTGTATTTTCAACCTTTAAAAAAACATCAGACGAAACAATTTTATCATAATACTTTTCTAATTTATCTACCTTCTCCTGAACAAAATCTACTAATTTTTTGTCCACATTAAAATTTACTGCATGCAAATTAACTTTCATAATTTTAAGATTATATAGGTTATACATTTGAGCGGTTATTTATTTCTAGGATGCGCTTCTTGATACACTTTTTTTAAAGCAGCTAAACTACTATGAGTATATATTTGAGTAGAAGACAAACTAGCATGACCTAACAACTCTTTAACTGAATTTAAATCGGCACCATTATTCAACAGATGTGTTGCAAAGGAATGCCTAAGAACGTGGGGGCTTTTTTTTGTCTTTTGTGACACACTACTAAAGTACTCATTTATTAATCGATACACAAACGATTCGCTTACTTTATTTCCGTTTTTTGACAAAATTAACATCTCATTATTCTTAATTACCTCTAAATGATTTCGTTGAGTTTTATACGATTCAATTAATTTAACAGTACAATCTAAAAGTGGAATAATTCGCTCTTTATTTCTTTTACCAATAACTTTATTTATTTTCTGATTTAAATCTACATTTCCAATTTGAAGATTTATTAGTTCGGCTCTTCGCATACCTGTCGTATAGAACAATTCAATAATCAATTGATTACGCATTCCTGCAAAATCATTTGAATAAGAATTAAATTCAAACACATCTTGCAATTCTTTTTCCGAAAAAGGAATTTGGATTTTCTTAGCTGTTTTTAATGACTTATGCTTTAATAAAGGATTCACCTTTATTTGTTTAATTTTTAAAAGGAATTTAAAGTATGATTTTAAAGAGGATATTTTTCTATTAACTGATGTATTAGAAATATTGTTTTCGATTAACGATACAATCCAACTTCTTATTTGGGAATAAACAACTTCTTCAAGAGGTGTTGTGTCGTGATGTAACTGAAGATATTTTTGAAAAGACTCAATATCTGCCACATAGGCCTGCACCGTTAATAGAGAATAATTTTTCTCTTTTACTAAATAGTCCTGATATGCTTGTATAGTTGATTTCATAAAAAAACCGCTAAAAACAAAGTTACACTTTATTATCTAGCGGTTTATTATTTTACTCAAAAAAATGATTAACTTTCTAAAGCGTCTCTCAATCCTTGAATATATGCTGCTTTTTGTATCTTAGCTCTGTTTGTCACAGAAGGCTTAATGAAAGCTTGACGTGCACGTAACTGACGAACAGTTCCTGTTTTATCAAATTTTCTTTTATAGCGCTTTAATGCTCTATCGATATTTTCTCCGTCTTTAATTGGTATAATTAACATAATATTGACACCTCCTCTCGTTAAGGGTGCAAATGTAGAAAATAATTATGAATTAAAAATTAAAAAATCAGAAATTATTTAATTGCCGGTTTATAATTTTGCTTGTCGATGATCATTTTAGATAGAATCTCTCTCATAATTTCCGAAGTACCTCCGCCTATTGGACCTAATCGACTATCTCTAAATAATCTGGCTAATGGATATTCTTCCATGTAACCATAACCACCTAGCATTTGCAAACAACTATATATGGCATCATCTGCCACTTTGGTTGATTTTAATTTAGCCATGGTCGCCTCTTTTACAACGTATTCTCCTTTATCTAATCGGGCTATTGCTGCATAATTAAAAATCTTGCAATGTTCAACTTCTGTGGCATGATCAACTAAAGTATGACGTAACGCCTGAAACTGACTGATTTTCTTTCCAAAAGCTTCACGTTGTTCCATATACTCAATTGTATATTCAATTGCATACTCAGCTCTTGCATGTGCGTTGATTGCCATTATTAATCGCTCAAAAGCAAAATGTTGCATGATATGTGGAAATCCATTATTTGCTTCTCCCATTAAATTTTCGGCAGGTATTTCTACATTATCAAATGCTATTTCGGCCGTATCAGAAGCTCTCCAACCTAATTTATCAAGCTTTGTAGCCGAAATACCTGGCGTTGAAGCATCTAGTAAAAATATACTAATTCCTTTATTACCTAGTTCTGGTTTGGTTTTGGCAGCAACTACATAATAATCGGCATAAACACCATTTGTAATGAATGTTTTAGAACCATTGATAATATATTTATCGCCTGATTTTGTTGCCGTTGTTCGCATACCAGCTACATCACTACCGCCAAAAGGTTCCGTAACACACAAAGCACCTATTTTATCTCCGTTAATACTAGATACTAAATACTCTTGTTTAATTCGTTCATCACCTTCTGCATTTAAATGCGTCATTGCTAGGTATGCATGTGCCCACATAGCGGCTGCAAATCCAGAAGAATTAATTTTTTGAAGTTCTTCTAAAAAAATAACCGTGTAAAATAAATCCAATTGCATTCCGCCATAAGCTTCAGGATAATTCAATCCAAAGAAACCCATTTCGCCAAACTTTTTCCAAATAAAACGTTCAATAGTGCCTGTTTTTTCCCATTTTTCAATGTGAGGAACTACTTCTTTATGTAAGAAATCACGGAAACTAGCTCTAAACAACTGATGTTCTTCGGTGAAATATATTGAATGCATAGATAAAATAATACGTTAAATTTTTGTGACTTTTTTTAGAATTCCAAATATAAGGCTATTATTTTTATTTTTTCGTTAGGCATTCCTTTAATTTTTGTTAAATCCGCAATTTCTTTAATTCCATTATTCATGGTTCTGAAGATTACAATTTCTTTGGCTAAGGAATAGTTGAAATATGGAAATTTTGATAATTCTTTAATGGATAAATCATTAATTGCAATTTTTGTAATCGAATTAGTATTTTTTACTACAAAACGTTTCTGTAAATCTTGAATTGCTTCTGGGCTAATTCCCCATATAAACTGAAATTGTTCCATGCTCACAAAACCACCAAATTTTTCTTTTTCGATTAGAATTTTATCAGCCAACTTTTCCCCTATTCCATATACCGCAATTAAATCTTCTTTGGTGGCCAAATTAATATCTTTAACAATCACTTCTTTTTTTTCACGTGGTGCAAAGACCTGAAAAGTTTTATTAGATTTTTCTTGTTTAGCAGATACCCATTCTGGAAATTTAAAATAAGGTGAGATTTTTTCTAAAACAGCATTTGATACCAATGTTACTTTTTGAAACTCTGCAGCAGAATTAACATATTTGTTTTGTGCTCTATATTGATGTAATCTATCTATTTCTTGTATTGACATGCCTAACTTATATCCTTTATAATCAGAAATAAAATTTGGATTGAATGGATAAATTGTATCCTTTTTGGTGGCCATTTGCTGCTTTATACTGTCTATTTCATTTTGCGCCAATAACCATTGAGTATCTTCACTATTTGTAGCTTTTTGATTTGAAACAAAAAAGTAGCATAGCTGAGCTATTACTATTAATAAAAGTAATATCACAATTCCCACTCGATGGGATTTAGAAAATATAAAATAAGATTTTAGCTGAGGCATACTTATAAATCAAAAACAGAACTTCGCTTCGCTTTTATCATATCCTTTAGTTTTAAAAGAAAAGCAAGGGTTAAGTAAAAACCAAATCCTAGTCCAACGGTAATAAACGAAATGTAAATAAAAAACAAACGAACATTTGTTGCTCTCATCCCTAATTTATCGGCAAGTCTAGATGCTACAAAAAATCCGTGTTTTTCAAAAAAATGCAATAAATTCTGAATCATTACTCACTATTTTATCCAAAATTACAATTATTTTTTAAGTAATTGAAGTCCGATTGCGCATTGCAAACATTTTTTTGCTTCACAATATTCATTCTTCAATTGCAATAAGGCTTGCGATTCAAAAGCAGATGTTGAAATCACTCCTATCTCTTTAAATTTTTGAATTATTGCATTCTTTTCGGAAGGAATAGCTTCAACAATTGACAACAGGGTTTCTTCATTTGCTTGATTTCTAAACTTATCATAAGCGAATTTGAGCGGTACAATTGTATTTAGTATAAGTAAATCTATAAAAGAAGTGCTGATTTTTTTTCGTTTTTTAGAACTAATCTTATCAAAATTATAATGGGTATCCCAATATTCGCTAACGGAAACATTGAATAAACTATAAAGATCTGAAAGAGTACTGGTTTGCATGAGTTTAGAAAATAAATTATGTTCTTTATGATACAAAGCGGCTAATTGCGCTAATCGAATCGTTGGAAAATTATCAGGACGATGTTTAAAAAAGGCAACCGAAGCATAATCTTTTTCTTTAAGATTATATTTATGTGCCAAGTAATCATACTCTTGACTTAGGTTTTTTGCATATTGATCTTGGAAATCATAAGAAAGCATATTAGCTTGACCAAAAAACAAGGCTTCTAACTTTTCTAGAGAAAAAGCTTCTTTTCGAATCACTGAAAAAGGAATTCCTTTTGCCATATATAAAAAGGCTAATCCATTTGTGTTTAATCCAAAGTTTTTGGCAAGCATGCAAAACAAAACTGCTTCCCAATCGTTATTTGAATCTGATAGTAATTTTTCTATTTCAGCTGATTTTCGCTCTAATCGCTCAAAATATAAACGAGTAAGCCAATGATCAAAAACAAATGAAGGAATTTGAGCTATTTGATTTTCACAATAAATCCATGTTTTTGTAGCTACAAGCGATTGATATTTATGAACCTCTTCTAAAGGCACATATTTTTTTAATTCAACTGTAGGAATTTCTGTATTATTCTCTCTAAAAACAGGCGTATCATATTCCCAAACCACATGTAAAATGACAGAATCATACGCTGCGTCTTTTTCATGCTGATGCAAATACCAATCGGATGATTTGAGATGAATTTCGATATTTCCAGCCCATTTTTGATTACCAATTACTAATTGCGCATTGAAGAAATCGGGGCCTGCTAATTGTAAAAATTGTCCTGAATTGAGAATCTGAATTGATTCGCCAGTAGTGGTTTGTAGTTTTGTAACAGCAAATTTCTTATGCTGCCACACGTGGTGCAAAAAATCTTCTTTCATTTGTATGGCGTATATAATTGAATAACAAATTTAAAAAAAATCAATTAAACAATAACCACCTCTATGAAAAAAAATATATGCTTATTCTAATTTACTACTTATTTAATAGAGCCAATAATATCATATTTAGTAATAATATGATGTTTTCCATTTCCTAAGTCTACTAAAACGGCCTGATTATCTTTTGTAATTTGTTTTGAAACCTCTTCTACTGGAGTGCCTGCCTTTACAATTGGAAATGGTTTTCCCATTACTTCTTTAATAGGGCGCTCGGCAGAGTTTTTATCGGTAATGAAACTCTGAAACAAATCGGACTCATCAACAGAACCTACAAATCCGTTCACGTCAATTACTGGAATTTGTGATATTTTATATTTTCGCATGCGTTCAATGGCATGAGAAACTAATTCTTCCGTTCTAACTACTACAAGTGGCTTATCAATATGCTCTTTGATTAAATCTTCAGCTTTAGTAATTTCTTCTTCTAAAAAACCGCGCTCGCGCATCCAATCATCATTAAACATTTTTCCTACATAACGACTTCCTGAATCGTGAAACAAAACAACAACTACATCTTCCGGTTTAAAATGCTCTTTTAATTGCAACAATCCTTTTACGGCTGCTCCAGCGGAATTCCCTACAAATATTCCTTCTTCTAAAGCTATTTTTCGAGTATAAACTGCGGCATCTTTATCAGTTACTTTTGTAAATCCGTCAATTAAAGAAAAGTCTACATTCTTTGGTAAAATATCTTCCCCAATTCCTTCGGTGATATACGAATAGATTTCGTTCTCATCAAAAATACCCGTTTCATGATATTTTTTAAATACCGAGCCATATGTATCAATTCCCCAAATTTTGATGTTTGGGTTTTTTTCTTTTAAATATTTTGCTACCCCCGAGATCGTCCCTCCTGTTCCAACTCCGACAACAAAGTGCGTGATTTTACCTTCGGTTTGTTCCCAAATTTCAGGACCGGTTTGTTCATAATGCGCAATTGCATTACTGGGATTGTCGTACTGATTGACATACCAAGAATTTGGAATTTCTGTGCCTAATCGTTTTGAAACTGAATAATACGAACGTGGATCTGTAGGTTCAACATCGGTAGGACACACAATTACCTTTGCTCCTACTGCGCGTAGAATGTCCATTTTTTCTTTTGACTGTTTGTCTGTGATTACAAAAATACATTTGTACCCTTTAACAATAGCGGCTAAGGCTAAACCCATACCGGTATTACCAGACGTTCCTTCAATGATTGTTCCACCTGGCTGTAAACGACCATCGGCTTCGGCATCTTCAATCATTTTTACAGCCATTCTATCCTTTACAGAATTTCCTGGGTTAAAAGTTTCAATTTTTGCTAATACTAATGCATTGACTTCTGCTGTAACCTTATTTAATTGTACCAAAGGGGTATTGCCAATGGTTTCTAATATATTTTTAGCGTAATTCATTTTATTTGATTTTCAGAAATTCTGATGTTTGATATTTGTTACAAAGATAGGATGAAAAATACGAATACAAAAATGCCAGTCAAAACCTGTTTAACCCTGATGAAAACGACAGCTTTTTTGTTTTAAAAAAACAAAAAACTAAAGTGAACAGCAGGAACATGGATACCAAAAGAGCCAAAGCCATTCGTTTCTATTTAAAGAAATTCCACACTAAACCGAAGCGAATCATGAAATCACGATAGGGATAATTTGGTGCCGAATAAAAATTGAAACCGGTCATTGCTGAATTAAAATGTTCTGCTTTTAAAAATAATCGTGTTTGACGAATGCGGGCATTTACAAAAAAATCGAGCATAGGAAAATTACCTATTTTAGTCTCGTTTTGCACGTAAAACTCTCCTATCAAAGGATTATAGTCGTTAGCATAATATTTTGTGAAATAATTAAGCGTAACACCTGTTTGCAACAACATCGCCTTTTTAAAAACATGTCTGGTATAATATAGGGTATTTCTTGTTGTTAATTGGGGAACATTAACAATTGCGCTAGTTTGATCCACATTTTGATACAAAAGAGTATTGTCTAAAGCTAATTTCCAAAATTTTATTTCTTTACTGGCTTTTACCGAAAGATAATTGATGGTTTTATCATATTGAACCGGCGAAACAAGTAATGAAGAAATGTCATTAGTAGTATTGTCGAAATATAAATAATCATTAAGTACTTTATATTGCGCAGTTAAATTGATCCATTTTGAAAGAGCGGTTACCGTAAACTGATTTACTTTTTCGGATTTAAAATTATTATACCAATTATAATGGGTATAATCACTTTGATACAGCGTATAATTTAAATTTGGTAAACTATTTTGCTTTAGATAATTGAACTCAAATTGTAATACATCATTAAATTTATAGGAGGCATTAGCTTCAATAGTTGAAATAGCTTGATTAGAAATAGCTTGAGAAACAAGTAATTTAGCAGTGATATTTTTTGCGAAATAAGTGTAATTTCCGCCTATTGTATTTATTCTATCGGAAATTGAGTTAGGAACAGTAATGTTACCCGAACTATCATAAACAACACTATTGTAGTAATAATTATAGTTATAATCTTCAATAAAAAAAGCTACATCACCATATGATTTTGTTTTGTAGGCCACCCCTAGCTTATTATACAAATGATTGTATCTCGTTTTATTACTAATACTATTTGAAAAAGCAGTTCCAAATCTTGTACTGACTGTGGGTTGCGTATATTCGAAAAACTTATATTCTTGATTAAATTGATGTGTAAAAACCAAACTATTAGGATTTGTTTTGCTCAACTTAAAGGAGTGGTCTATAAAAAAACGATTTCCTTTTAAGAGCGAAGTTGCGCCTTTAAAATAGACTTCGAGTCCGTCTCGTTCTTTATAATTGGGATCACCCGATTCAAATTGAGAAACATCAATGATTCCGCCATTTTCTTGATTGGATAAATCTTGTCCGGTAAAATGAGCGTTTAAATTATAACGCTTGTCTTTTGTAAAGTAGCTGGTTGTAACTCTAAAGTTACCAGAACTCGATAAAAAGTTCACATATTTACCTAATGAACGTAAACCTTTATATGCGATTGAAAAATTAAGATTTGGCTTAGTATTTACTGTTAAAAAAGCATCTAACGTTTGTCCTTGTTCCATAACCGTTTTATAGTATAAATCGGTCAAAGGAGTGGGAACGGAATAATAGTTGATCTCGTTTGCTTCTAGGTAATTAAAATGTTTAGCTGCATAACCAAAACTGGGCATACTACTTTTTTTTCGTAACCCAAAATCTAACGTATTGTAGGTTTGTCCTTCATTTGAAAAAGAGAGTAAACCAAAGTTGTCTTTACGCAATAAATTGTATTTATACTCGCTTTTTATGGTCAATGAAGTATCTACAAAAGTGGTATCTTGTTGTAGGGTATAAATTTTGTAGAGATTGATGGGGGGTTTTACCGATAATTCTTTTTCATTGGGTCTATTAAGGTTTGCCAAGGTGTCATTTGGAACCGAATTTCTTCCAGGTAATCCAATACCATCAACATTTCTAATTTGAGCATTAGAAAGGGCTGTAAAAAAAAATAAAAGTATTAATAGTAAAAATCTCATTGCATTTTAGCTTAGAGCAAATGTAATGAGATTTTAGTATAATAAAAAGTTAATTAAAACAATCCGCTATTTTTTTACGATTTTATGTTTTGAAATTCCATCCTCTGAATTTAACTGAATAAAATAAACACCCGTATTCAAAGAACTCATATCTATTGAAAAATCGGCTAAGTTATTAATTTTTTCAGAAGCTATAAACCTTCCTTGCATGTCGAAAATTTGATAGCTTAAGATTTTATTTTTAGATGAGTTAATAAAAATTTTATCAGAAACTGGGTTCGGATAAATAGCTATTGTATTAGTTGAAAAAGCAGCATTATTTAAAACAATTTGATCGTATCCGCTAATTATTAAACTATAGGCTTGGTTTGTTTCAGATAGAGTGCCTTTATGTGAAACTTGAACAGTATAAATTCCTAAGGCGTTATCTACTTCAACTTTCTCAACATTATCTACTAAATTATCTCCTTTAATTGCTGGAGAAGTAATATTAGCTAAATCAAATTTCCACGGAAAATTAGTTTCAGCACCTTTAATAATTCTTAAATCCAAATCATTTACTAAAACTGGAGTAGTGGAATTTAATTGACTGTTTTGCGATGCACCCGGAACATCAGTCCAACAAATAGTAGCTTTTAATAATTTAGGATTAGAAACTTGAACATTTATAGTATAGACATCTCCTTGATTCAATTGAAATTCTTCAATAACTGTTGTAGGAGTAGCACTATTCTCATTAATTAACAAAGTAGCAACTGCATTCGTATCCATTAACCCCCAGCCAAAATAAGGATCTGGACCAACATTAGTTGCATCATCTACAGCAGTATGACAAACAAGACCTTTTAATGTAGCAGATTTTAAATAAGATGAATTCAAATTATTATTTAATTGTTGTAACAAGATTAAAGACCCAGCTACACTTGGTGAAGCCATAGATGTTCCTGTTAATGTATCATAACTCGTGTTATTAGCATTACTTGTAGAAAACAAATTTGTACCGTCGGCAGCAATATCGGGTTTAATTCTTCCATCATCAGTTGGGCCTTGACTACTTGAAGTATTAATAGGCATTGCAGACATAATTCCAGTTATAGGATGTACAGTTGGATTTGCATTTGCAACAATTAATAAATTTTTAGCATTTTTATTACCAGTCAATTTATCTAAACCAGAAGCAAAACCACCTGTGTAAGTATCTTGCCCAGAATTCCCAGCTGAATGTACTGATAAATAATTTGGAAAAGAATAAGCTATGAGATCCCAGTCAACAGCTGCGTCATTATAACACCCCATATACCAAGTGGGAACATTTAATTCATTATCATCATTATAAATTGGAATACCATATGAATGATTAGATACCAACAAACCACTTGCGGCTTCATTAGAAGCTTCAAGTTTATCATTTGACCAATCGTAGGATTTAACATTAGACTCATAAGCCATTCCTCTTGCACTAGTACTTACCCCTTTTGCACAAATAGTACCTACAACATGAGTAGCATGTAAATCTGCAACAGGATTAGCAGCAGGAAAATCAGGATTTGTAATTCTAGACACATTATTAAGTTGAAATTCTTGATGAGCAGATAGTGCCCAGCCACCATCCCAAACACCTACAGACATTCCTAAACCGGTTAAATTAAGCCCAAGAGAACCTCCTGGATATAATTTATTTGTTTTTAGTGCAAAAGCACTATATTTATTTTCTGTTGAAATAAAAACTGGAGAATCATTTACAATATCGTAAATTCTATATTTGACACCATTACTAAAAAACTCTTGTGAAGTTTTCATAGTTTTTATATAATCAATAACCCTTTCTTCTCTTACAAGTTCGTTTTTTGCTATAATATCCAAAGTTTTTTTGAAAAGTACTTGATCATAAGATTGCGAAAGAAAATCTTTTTCTGATTCAGTTTGAGCATTTAACTTCAGAAAACAAAAAAATAAAACAAATAAAACCTTTAGAAAAAAATTATTTTTAAACA
>CAISYO010000242.1 GCA_903889745.1 uncultured Bacteroidota bacterium
TAAACAAAAAATTAAAATGGCAAAAGATATAAAATTTGATATTGAAGCACGCGATGGTTTAAAACGCGGAGTTGATGCATTAGCTAATGCAGTTAAAGTAACTCTAGGTCCAAAAGGAAGAAATGTAATTATTTCAAAATCTTTTGGAGGTCCAACGGTCACTAAAGATGGTGTTTCTGTAGCTAAAGAAATTGAATTACAAGACCCATTAGAAAATATGGGTGCTCAAATGGTGAAAGAAGTTGCTTCAAAAACCAACGATTTAGCCGGAGACGGAACTACTACTGCTACTGTATTAGCTCAAGCAATTGTAAAAGAAGGTTTGAAAAACGTGGCAGCTGGTGCTAATCCAATGGATTTAAAAAGAGGAATCGATAAAGCCGTTGAAACTATTGTTGCTGAATTAAGCAAACAAGCGGTTGCCGTGGGTGATTCTTCCGAAAAAATAAAACAAGTAGCTTCAATTTCGGCAAATAATGACGAAACTATTGGGGATTTAATTGCAGTGGCTTTTGGAAAAGTTGGAAAAGAAGGTGTAATTACTGTTGAAGAAGCAAAAGGAACCGATACTTATGTTGATGTTGTGGAAGGAATGCAATTTGACAGAGGTTATTTATCGCCTTACTTTGTAACAGATGCTGATAAAATGGTTGCAGAATTAAACAACCCATATGTTTTATTATACGATAAAAAAATATCAAACTTACAAGAATTACTACCTGTTTTAGAACCTGTAGCACAATCTGGAAGACCATTATTAATCATTGCTGAAGATGTTGACGGACAAGCATTAGCAACTTTAGTAGTTAATAAATTGCGTGGTGGATTAAAAATTGCTGCGGTAAAAGCACCTGGCTTTGGTGACCGAAGAAAAGCAATGTTAGAAGATATCGCCATCTTAACTGGAGGAACTGTAATTGCTGAAGAAAGTGGATATTCATTAGAAAACACTACTTTAGACATGCTCGGAACAGCAGAAAACATAACAATCGATAAAGACAATACTACAATTGTGAATGGAGCTGGAGCTGCTGATAACATCAAAGCAAGAGTAAACCAAATCAAATCACAAATTGAAACAACTACCTCTGATTATGATAGAGAAAAACTGCAAGAACGTTTGGCTAAATTAGCTGGTGGAGTTGCCGTTTTATATGTAGGTGCTGCTTCTGAAGTAGAAATGAAAGAGAAAAAAGACCGTGTTGACGATGCTTTACATGCCACTCGCGCAGCGGTTGAAGAAGGTATTGTTGCTGGTGGTGGAGTTGCTTTAGTGAGAGCAAAAGCAGCTTTAGCAAACATAAAAGCAGAAAATGCAGACGAAGCAACAGGAATTCAAATCATCAATAAAGCAGTTGAAGCTCCTTTACGAACTATTGTTGAAAATGCAGGTGGAGAAGGTTCTGTAGTAATTGCAAAAGTTACTGATGGAACAGCCGATTTTGGATTCAATGCAAAAACAGGAGAATATGTTCAAATGTTAGCCGCTGGAATAATCGATCCTAAAAAAGTAACTCGTGTAGCTTTAGAAAATGCAGCTTCTGTAGCTGGCATGATCTTAACTACGGAATGTGCTTTGATTGACATCAAAGAAGATAGCCCCTCAATGCCTATGGGTGGAGGAATGCCTGGAATGATGTAAATAATAATAAATTAGTTAATAAAAACCCCGATTTGAGATTTCAAATCGGGGTTTTATTTTGCTGATTTATTTGATTCTTTCATACAAACAACACCCGTGAAGCTTTTCATAGACAGCGTCTTCAGCTTTTACAAATTGAGTATCATGGCCTACGGAAGCTATTGCTTTTGCAACGTCTTCTTTTGAACATTTTGTTTCATCAATTAATAAATGAATATCTTGACAATCCACATGCCATTCAGCACTTTTAACTCCTTTGACTGAAAAAGCGGCTTTTTCAATACGCTTTTCACACATTTCACAATTTCCAACTACTTTAAAGACAACTTTTTTATTTTTGCTTTTTCCATCTTGAG
This sequence comes from uncultured Bacteroidota bacterium, assembly GCA_903889745.1. GTDB lineage: Bacteria > Bacteroidota > Bacteroidia > Flavobacteriales > Flavobacteriaceae > Flavobacterium. The sequence goes on from CAISYO010000242.1 coordinate 1,999, forward strand.
CTACTGCTGATATCGAGAAGAAAGCGACTAAAATGGCTATTATACTATTTTTCATTTTTTAAATTATTAAGTTAATTATTTAATTTTAAATCGTAATCCAGCGTAATACATTTGACCAAAAACAGGACCATACAGCATACTACTATCAAAATAAGTACCAAACGGATTTGAATTTTGAACTATTCCATTTGTTTGTTTGAAATTACCCATGTTTTCTCCTCCAATATAAAGTTCAAAAGTGCTTGAAAACGTTCTGGTTAATTGTGCATTTACTATTGCAAAAGCAGGCGCATATTTTCCTAATTGAAATGCTTCAGGATTAGAAGATGTATTTGGCAAACGCTGTTCTCCTAACCAATTGTAAGTAACATCAAACTTCCATTGTTGTCCTTTTTCTTTGATGTGAGTTTCATAAGATAAATTCCAAAAAATCCTATGCTTTGCTTGTAATGCTCTTTCTAATTGACCTGATGTATACTGGGTTTGAACATCAAAATATTTATAAGCCGATTTAAAGTTCAAATGCTTAATCAATTCAATACTAAATTCCGCTTGAAAAGAATTAGCAAAACTTTTTCCCTCTAAATTATAAAATAGCACTTGCTGAGCATTAGCATCAATATCAACCACAGCTTGATTTTGAAAATCAGTAACATAATAATCAAATACTACTTCAGAGTTCATTCCCAAAAGTTTGAATTTTTGAATAAAATTTATTCCATAATTCCATGCGATTTCAGGATTTAATCCATATAGTTTTCCATCTGAATTTAAAATGGAGAAATTTCTATTCGAAGCAAATAATTGTTGGTTTTCGGCAAAAATATTAGCCGCTCGTTTTCCTCTTCCAACAGAAGCTCTAATTACTGCTTGATTCCATAGATTATATCTAATATGTAACCTTGGCGTCACAAAAATTCCTAATCTATTATGTTGATCAATTCTTGCTCCAGCAACTACACTAAAGTTATCTAAGTTATCAAATGTATATTCAAAAAAGGCTCCAACTGAATTGTCAATTCGAGAAAAATCGCGATTAAAATTCAATGCAACCGCTTCATTATATTGATCATACGCAATATTGATTCCGGTAGTAAATTTATTCATTGTATTGGATATGATTGAATTGAATAATAGATTTGAATAGAAACTCTTTTGATGAATAGAATATTGATTTAAACCAAAATACGAATTTTGTTTATGGGATTGAAATGAATTTTGAAAGCCAAAACTTTGATAAGGCATATCAGGAAATACATAGCCAGTCTTATTTGAAATTTCTATTTTTTCGGTGTTGATTTCGCTTCCCCAAGCATTTGTGGTTAATCTATCTGTATCTGGATTAAAATGAATTGAACCAGCTTGTTTTTCATCATTCATATAGCGAAGATTTAAAAAACTAACCCAACCTTTTTTGGCATCATTATATTGCCAACGGTTTAAAATATTAACTTGTTTGCCGATGGGATTATCTAAAAAATGATCGTGATTCATATCATTCTTCCCTAGACGAGTATTTCCATGTACAAACAATGTGGTGCTTAATTTATCTGAATATTTGGTATTGAAATGTGTATTAATTTCATAACGTTCATCTTGTGAAGCAAATAAATTAAGAAAAAAAGGAACATCTGTTGCTGGCTTTAGTACTTCATAATTAATTTGACCCGAAATACTTTCATAGCCATTTATAACACTTCCTGCGCCTTTTGTAATTTGGATGCTTTCTACCCAAGTACCTGGCACAAAAGACAATCCGTAAGCTTGTGAAGCGCCTCGAACTGAAGGTATGTTTTCATCAGTAATTAAAATATATGGGCTTGTTAATCCTAACATTTTAATTTGACGATTACCCGTTACCGCATCAGAAAAATTGACATCGATTGATGGATTTGTGCTAAAACTCTCCGACAAATTACAACAAGCCGCTTTTAATAATTCCTTTTGTCCCATGGCTTGCACATTCGCAACTTTATAAAGCGAATGTTCAGTGCTTTTCTTTGTTTTTGAAATAGTAACTTCTTTAAGACTGTTTACTTCTTTGAGCGTAATTGTAAGTATTTCGTTTGAGTTAACTACGATTTTTTGTGTTTCAAAACCTTCAAAACTTATTTCTAAAACAGAAACTTCGGTAGATTTTACAATTGAAAAATTACCATTTTCATCCGTTTTAGTACCTGATATCGAATTTTGCCAAGCAACGTTGGCACCAACTAATGGTTGATTATTTTCGTCTGTAACTATTCCTTTTATAGTTTCTTGAGCTGAAGCAAAAGAAGAAATAAAGAATAGCACAAACACTATTTTTTTAAACATAATACATTTATTTATTGTTATTAATCCTTGATTTACAGAATAAAAAACAATAAAAATTATGCGTAAAAAACAAATTGACAGTGAAGTTTGTAGAGTGGCGGCGCATGAGAATCGCAATAAAAATCAACTCTATTAGAAGTTGCATTTTCAGATTCAAATGCAATAAAAATCGGTTCCCAATCGGTGTTGAAAACAACTGATTGAAGTTCTAACTGAACGATTTTAACCAAAATATCATCCGTTTTCTTTTCAACTTTGATTACCTTATTAGAACAACAAGAATCATGAGAAGCTGCCTTTGTGCAACAAGAAGAAACTTTTTCAACACATGGCTCTTCCTTTTCTAATTGAAAAGAAATGGAAGCGATTTCATCTTTACAATAATGTATAGTAAAACTCAAACCTAAATTGGCAAGCAAAATTAGTGTGGCTAATACAATACTTATGTGTTTTCTGAAATTCATTAGTGCAAATTTACAATTTATTTTGAAAGTTGCTGATAATAAAATGCTGGAATGAAAAGAATTAACAACAAAGGTTGAATTAAAAAACGTCTCAAATAAAATAATATCATGTAATCTGGAGTAAAGAAAAACAAAAAAACAAAAAACAACAACGATAAGACTACAAAAAACAAAATAAATAATTGAGTTGAAAACTTCAACAATGATCTTTGCGGAAATAACAAATACAAAATTGCAAGAGAAAAAATGGTGTTTAAAGAATACCTAAACAAGATTCCAAAAAACAATTTTACACCATCAAAATTTGGCAATGTTTTGTTTTTAAAGTCTTGTTTAAAAAATTGTAAAAAAGGATCATAAAATAGTTGGTCTTCAAATAACCGAATTAATACTATACCAAAAGCACATCCTATTAATAGAAGTACTTTTCTTTTATTTGTCATTAGATACTTTAACATAGCCTGAATATTTTGTAACCCATAAAATCCATAGTATAAATACAGCGCCATAAATAAATAATGGAAAAATAGTACCATGTAAAAATGAACCATATTGTTTGTAGTGAAATAAAGAAAAACACAAAAGTGCAATTCGAATACAATTTAGAACATAAAGCAAAATGATACCAAAAGCAATATAAAGAATCGTTTTTTTCCAATGGATTGAAAAGGCAAAAATAAAAGCTGCAAATAAAATCATGACACTAATAGCGTTGCAACCTTCAACAACTCGGGCAACATATACATCATTATAAAATACTTTTATGGCAGGCTGAAATTTATGAGTCTGTGAGGTAACATTTTCAGTAAAAACACCCATCAACTTTACAGAGTGAAAAGCTACCATTTCGGTAAACCCATCTAACTCATTCTTTTTTTCGTCATATTGATGTAAATACAGTTTATAAATTGAAATAAATGCAATGTAAAAAAGTAAAAACTTCAATAAAAAAGTAAAGAAAATCTTATATTGACTAAAACTATTTTTCAAGATGTGAATTTTTAACAAAAATATAGATTTTTTTATAGTCTAGAATAAATACTTTTGTAAAAAAAAGAAAATGTCGTTTGAAAATTTAAAACCTATAGTCTCTGAAATTATTATTAATAATTCTATAACCAGAGAAGAAAAATTATTAGCTATTTGCCAATTGCTAACCGATTCTGTTTCCTATTACAATTGGGTTGGTTTCTATTTTGCAAATCATGAAACACAAACATTACATTTAGGACCATATGTTGGCGCACAAACAGACCATACTGTTATTCCATTTGGAAAAGGAATTTGCGGACAAGTAGCGGTTTCCAATTCTAACTTTGTAGTGCCTGATGTTTCTGCTCAAGATAATTACATTGCGTGTAGTTTTAAGGTTAAATCAGAAATTGTAGTTCCCCTTTTTGTAAATGGAGTGAACATTGGTCAAATTGATATTGATTCTCATGAATTAGACCCCTTTACAGAAGCTGACGAACGTTTTTTAGAGTATGTAAATCAAGAAATAGTAAAATTATTTTAAAGGCACAACAACATCAACGTCTTTTTAATATATTTGTCTACATTTACAACTTAATCTAAGTTAATTATGCCATTCAATGTTCCTAGTTTAGAACTTCCTTTTTTTGCTAATCTATTAATATTATTAGTTTTAGCTAGACTTTTTGGCGAAGTAATGGAGCGCTTTAAACAACCAGCAATGATTGGCGAAATATTAGCTGGTGTATTACTTGGGCCTACTCTACTAAATTTTATTCATCGAACCGAAGAATTAAAAGTAATATCAGAACTTGGTGTTTTTCTTCTGGTTATTATAGCTGGACTAGAAATTCATTTAGACGAAATTATAAAATCAATGAAAGGCAGAAATATTATCATTTCAATTGCTGCTTTTTTTATACCTTTAATTTCAGGCTACTTAGTAGGAAATTATTTTGGACAAGATGTAATGTCAACCATATTCATTGGTCTTTGTGTAGCAATTACCGCTTTACCCGTTAGTATTCGTATTCTTATGGATTTGGGAAAATTAAATTCTTCGGTAGGACAAAAAATAATTTCGGTAGCTATTTTTGATGACGTAATTGCATTGACGATTTTAGGAATTTTATTAGACTTAAAAGATGTAGAACCAACTTTCGCAAATATTTCTCAAGCAACTGTTTTTACGGTTCTCAAACTTGTAGCATTCTTAATCATTATTGCTCTAACCTATAAGTTAATACAAAAATTAGCTCAGAAAGAAAATTTTATTGAAAATCAACTGAATTTGATACTGACTTTCTTGAAAGGAAAAGAATCATTATTTGCCGTATTTTTTGTTTTCATTTTAATTTTTGCAACCATGACAGAAAGTATTGGTTTGCATTTTATTATTGGGGCTTTCTTTGCATCAATGCTAATTTCAAAAGAATTAGTGGGTGAAAAACACTTAGAAACATTTCACAATACTACAAATAGTATGGCAATGGGGTTTTTAGCTCCTATCTTTTTTGCAGGAATTGGACTTGAGTTCCAATTTTCATCTATTCAAAACTATCCCTTATTAATTGCTATAATTGCCGTTTCCTTTTTGTCGAAAATTATTGGAGGATATGTTGGTGGTCGATTTGCAAGATTAAACCACAAAGTATCACTCGCGTTAGGCATTGGTTTAAATGCACGAGGAATCATGGAATTAGTAATCGCAAACATCGCCTACAAAGCAGGAATTATTAATACTGAAATTTTCTCAATGCTTGTAATTATGGGATTGATAACGACTTTATCAACTCCGTTTTTATTAAAAAGAGCTTTCAAATCTATTGAAAAGATTGTCTGATTTTAAATATTTGAAAATAATTTGAAATTCATAATTCTAAATTCCAAATTATTTCTATCTTTGCATCCGAATTGCAACCATACAATTCATACATAAAAATCATTTAAAATAATATTGGCATGTACTTGACAAAAGAAACTAAAGCTGAAATCTTCGCTAAACACGGAGGAAAAGCTGAAAACACTGGATCTGCTGAAGGGCAAATCGCATTATTCACATTTAGAATTTCTCACTTAACTGAGCA
>CAISYO010000243.1 GCA_903889745.1 uncultured Bacteroidota bacterium
AACTAAATTTATTCTTTTTGAAAAAAAAACAACTACTTTAAAAAAGTAGTTATTTATTTTGTGCCATCCCATCTTTTAATTAGAAATAATTCTAGAAAAAATAAAAATCAATAACCTAAAATAACTTCCGAATCAATAAATTATTATCTTTACAAATCTAAAAAAAATTCAAATGAAAAACCTTACAAAAATTGCATTCGCTTTTATACTACTTGCTGGAGGTATGATGCATGCACAAGCCTTAAAAAAAGGATCTGTTGCTTATAAATTAGAGTTAACAGGAAACGATGAAGCTGCTGCCATGATGGGCGAAAGCACCTTAACCATCCATTTTGATGAAACAACACAAGCTACCGAAATGAACATGATGAGTGGCATGATGTTGATGAAAACTATTACTCCAATTGGGAACGTTAAAGATACCAAAATGGCTGTAGAGGTTATGGGTATGAAATATGAAATCATTGAAGCTGGAGAAGAAGCATTGAACAGTAGTAAAGGTGTTGCTAATCTTGATGACGCAGTAGATGTAACCTATGATAAAGGTGATGTAAAAGAAATTGCTGGTTTTAAATGCTATAAAGCAAATGTTAAAATGGCAGACGGAAACACAAACGTGTTCTACATTACTGATGCTATAGCACCACAGGCGCCATTAAAAGAGACTAAAGTAAAATTAGCAGGTTATCCGTTACAAATAATTACTAGCACACCACAGGGCGAAATGACCATGACGGCTACTTCTTTTTCAAAAGAATTACCAAAAGATTGTTTTGTAATCACGGGTGAAGGCTACACTAAAGTAACCATGGAAGAATTTAAACAACAAATGGGCGGCGGTATGTAATATCCTCCCATTACTTTACAATTATAGAAGCACCGAGCAATCGGTGCTTTTTTTACACTTTTTTTGAAAAAATTCGACCTGTCGAACTTAAAAACTCGACCTGTTGAGTTGAAAAACACGACCTGACGAACTGAAAAAAAGCACCAAACAAAATTTAAAAAGGAAAAAAAGCGAAACTAACCTAAAATTCAAGCTAAGAACACTTAAAAAAACGACTTATTTTTTGACGAAAAAGCATAAAAAAAAGATTTAGACACCCGTTTGCTCTTATTTAAAAGCTTGTATCCAATTTAAACATAAAAAAATCCCAATCTTTCAATTGGGATTTTTAGTATTACTTTGTTAAGTACATTTTTCTTCGTGAGTACAAATCATAGAATTGATCGTCTTTTAAATCGTCTATGAACAAGATACTTTCTCCTGTAGATTTCATTTCTGGCCCTAAGGCTTTGTTTACATTAGGAAACTTACTAAAAGAAAATACTGGTTGCTTAATGGCATATCCTTTTAATTGTGGGTTAAAAGTAAAGTCGGTTACTTTACTGTGGCCTAGCATTACCTTAGTAGCATAGTTTACATACGGTTCGCCATAGGCTTTAGCTATAAACGGCACAGTACGTGAAGCTCTAGGATTGGCTTCAATGATGTACACAATATCGTTTTTCACGGCAAACTGAATATTGATTAAACCTACTGTTTGCAAAGCTCTCGCAATTTTTTCGGTGTGGTCTTTAATTTGTTGCATCACAAACTCGCCCAAGTTAAATGGAGGTAATGTGGCATTACTATCACCTGAATGCACTCCACAAGGCTCAATATGCTCCATAATTCCAATGATGTATACATTTCCATCAGCATCGCAAATGGCGTCAGCTTCAGCTTCAATGGCACCATCTAAATAATGGTCTAACAATAATTTATTTCCAGGAATCGATTTCAATAAATCAATTACGTGTTCTTCTAATTCTTGTTTGTTGATGACAATCTTCATGCCTTGACCTCCTAATACATACGAAGGACGCACTAACAATGGAAAATCTAAACTATCCGCTAATAAAGTAGCTTCTTCAGCGCTTTCGGCAATACCAAACTTAGGAAATGGAATATTTAACTCGGTCAATAAATCAGAAAAACGACCTCTATCTTCGGCTAAGTCTAACGCATCAAACGAAGTTCCTAGTATTTTAATGCCGTATTTGGCTAATTTTTCGGCTAATTTTAATGCGGTTTGCCCACCTAACTGCACAATAACACCTTCTGGTTTCTCGTGCTGAATAATATCGTAAATATGTTCCCAAAAAACAGGTTCGAAATACAATTTGTCGGCCGTATCAAAATCGGTAGAAACCGTTTCTGGATTACAGTTGATCATGATGGTTTCATAACCACATTCTTTTGCTGCTAAAACTCCGTGTACACAAGAATAATCAAACTCAATTCCTTGTCCAATTCGATTAGGTCCTGAACCTAAAACGACTACTTTTTTCTTATCGGTAACAATACTCTCGTTGTGCACGTATTTGGTTCCGTCAGCTTTTTCAATTTCGGCTTCAAACGTAGAATAAAAATAAGGCGTTACGGCTTTAAACTCAGCCGCACAGGTATCAACTAATTTATAAACGCGTTTGATGTTTTGCTCTTCACGTAATTTATACACCTGACTTTCTAAACAACCCATCATGTGTGCTATTTGGCGGTCACCGTATCCTTTTTGTTTTGCTTCTAAAAGCAATTCTCTTGGGAGTGTATCTACTTTATAATTTGAAATTTCGCGCTCTAAATGGAACAATGCTTCATATTGTTTTAAGAACCACATGTCAATTTTAGTAATCTCATGAATTCTTGAAAGCGGAATTCCCATGGCAATGGCATCATAAATTACGAAAACTCTATCCCAACTAGCAAACGTTAATTTCTCAATGATTTGTTCGTAGTTTTTATAGCCTTTACCGTCAGCTCCAAGCCCATTTCTTTTAATTTCTAACGATTGTGTGGCTTTGTGCAAAGCCTCTTGGAACGAACGCCCGATTCCCATTACTTCTCCAACCGATTTCATTTGAAGTCCTAATGTTCTATCGGCACCTTCAAATTTATCGAAGTTCCAACGTGGTATTTTTACAATTACGTAATCTAACGTAGGTTCAAACAACGCTGAAGTTGATTTTGTAATTTGATTTTGTAATTCATCTAAGTTGTACCCTAAGGCTAATTTTGTTGCGATTTTAGCAATTGGGTAACCCGTTGCTTTTGACGCTAACGCCGAAGAACGAGATACACGCGGATTGATTTCAATGGCTACAATGTCTTCTTTATCATCAGGCGAAACCGCAAACTGAACGTTACAACCACCTGCAAAATTACCGATAGAGCGCATCATTAAAATGGCCATATCGCGCATTCTTTGGAATGTAGTATCCGATAAAGTCATAGCTGGTGCCACTGTGATTGAATCTCCGGTATGAATTCCCATTGGATCCATATTTTCAATCGTGCAAATGATGACCACATTGTCGTTACTATCGCGTAATAATTCTAATTCATATTCTTTCCAACCCATTAAAGCCTTGTCAATCAATACTTCATGTATTGGAGATGCTTCTAAACCATAGGTTAACGCGCCGTCAAAATCTTCTTTTTTGTACACAATTGCAGCACCTGTTCCTCCTAAAGTAAACGAAGGACGAATTACTAGCGGAAAGCCAAATTCTTGCTCAATCTCTTTTCCTTGTAAGAAAGAATTTGCCGTTTTTGCTGGCGCTTGCGGAATACCTATTTTATTCAGTAAGTTTTTAAACTGCTCTCTATCTTCAGTAATGTTGATGGCGTTGATGTCCACACCTATTAATCGAACTCCAAAATCTTTCCAAATTCCTTTTTCATCGGCCTCGATTGCTAAATTAAGTGCCGTTTGTCCGCCCATAGTAGGCAATACTGCATCAATTTGAGGATGTGCTTTTAAAATTTCAATGATTGATTTTGTAGTTAGTGGTTTTAAATACACATGATCAGCCATGGAAGGGTCGGTCATGATAGTCGCTGGATTAGAATTGATTAAGATAACTTCAATTCCTTCTTCTCTTAATGAGCGAGCTGATTGCGAACCCGCATAATCAAATTCACACGCCTGTCCGATAACGATAGGCCCTGATCCAATAATTAAAACCGATTTGATAGAAGTGTCTTTTGGCATTGTGTTGTTGTTTTGTGTAGTATGTTATGTAAAAGTAATAGGAATGAAAATTATATAAAAATAGTGTTGTAAAAACTTATTCAAATTTTATAAACACTTTAAAAAAAAGCCGCTACTAATAAAAGTAACGGCTGATA
>CAISYO010000244.1 GCA_903889745.1 uncultured Bacteroidota bacterium
AAAATTGGCTGCTTCAGATACAACGAAAACGTATCGTAATTGTACTATTGGGCATTGGAATTCAGAAGCGGAATACAAAGCGATACATGATCATCCAAAATTCAAAGCTTGGTCAGAAAAAAACAAAGGCAATAACGCTGTGTTTATTTCAGGCCAATTATATCGTAAGTTTTATGCGGATTAGGTACGTGTTAAAGTAACTATAAAATTAAGAAGCCCAGCAAATTTGTTGGGCTTTATTTTATTAATTACAAATGGATTTGTGGAGATATTAATAAGTAAAGTGGTTTGACTTCGTTTAAATTTAAACAATTTAAATTTCACCCGAAAACCCCTCTATTGCTACCCGATTTACTGACATTCACGTGAAATGCCAGCTCAGATCTATTCTACTTTAGAAACATCTTTGTGTGATTTAAATTCAATTCCTTTTTGCTCTTTAGTTTGCAACTTTGATTAAAATTGGATTTGTTTTATTTAAAATAAAATTATTATACTTACGCACTGAAAAGTTAAAATTTCAGGTTAAATGCTTTGAAAATCAACAAAAAATATTTCGAATCTGTTAAAAATTTGACCAAAGAGCAAGAACAAACTCTTTGGAAGGATATGATTTCGGGTAATAAAAAATCTTTTGAGGATTTATACAATCAATATTTTCAAGCACTAATTAACTATGGTTTTCGGATTACAAAAAACGAAAATCTGATTGAAGATGCCGTTCAAGAACTATTTATTAGTATTTGGAACAATAGGACAAATCTTTCCGAAGTTAACGAAGTTAAATTTTACCTCTTTCGCTCATTGAAGAATAGAATCCTCCGCCAACTCGAGAAAGATATTTTTGATAAATCAGAGGATGTCGATGTCTATTTAGATCTCCTAATCAGCATTTCTGAGGAACAAAAAAAGATAGATTCTGAACAACTTAATACCAATTTAGATACCTTACAAAGAGCAATCGCTCACCTTCCTTTACGCCAACAAGAAGTAATCAATCTAAAATATTACCACGATTTTTCATTAGATGAGATAGCAAAACTCATGAATGTAAACAAACAATCGGTTAGCAATCTGCTATTCCGTTCATATGCTATTCTGCGTAAACTTTTCAAAAATTTATCAATCCTTATATTTTTTTAAAATATATTTTTTGTTTAGTGAGTAATTTATCGAATGATTCGTATCTGTATTTTTGAAGCCAACAAAATAGCTTTTTAAAAAGATGAAGTATAAGTTTTTTCAGACACAAGATTTTATAAAAGACGATGCTTTTATACTTTGGGTAAAGTATGGTAAAAATGATGCTTTTTTTCAAGCATTTTTATTGGAAAACCCTGAAAAACAAATCTTTATTGATGAAGCCTCAAACTTTATCAAAAAAGTAGCTGAAGCAGAAAAACTTCGCCAACCCAATATAAATCAAGCAAAAGTATGGTCGCTAATTAACGACAATATTGATGTTGAATCAGAGACTACATCCACTGGATTTCTACCAAAATTCCGTTCTTCAAAATGGATAAAATATAGTTGGGCGGCTGCGGCTGTGGTTGTTCTTGGAATAGGTCTGAAAAGTTTTATGTTAATCAATAACCCTAAAAAAATCAATTACAGCGAATTGGTAGCTACGGCAGAAAAACAGATCAGATTAATTGAAAAAATAAATACGTCTAACTCTCCTTTGGCTATAAAACTTGAAGATGGGAGTATAATCACATTGTCAAAGAATGCCAAACTTAGTTATCCAAGGCACTTTGAACCCAATAAGCGACAAGTTATTTTAAGTGGCGAAGCTTTTTTTGAAATCACTAAAAATCCTCAAAAACCGTTTTTTGTCTATTCCAACGAAGTTATTACAAAAGTTTTAGGAACTAGTTTCACTATTCAGGCATTTGAAGATAGCAAAGAAGTAATTGTAAGTGTAAAAACGGGAAGAGTTTCCGTTTTTCACCAAAACAAAGTCGCCTTCGCCGACCCAGAAGAGGAAGCTCTAATCATTACGCCTAATCAACAAATTGTATTTTCAAGAAAAGATGAATTGCTTACCAAATCTTTGGTTGAAACCCCGATTCTAATCAAAGATTTAAGCCAGTTGACCCAAACAAGTTTTGAAAACATACCTGTTTCAGAAGTTTTGAGAGCGATTGAGCAGGCTTATGGTGTACATATTATTTATGATGCTGACCAGCTATCACATTGTATAATCACTACTACGTTAGCTAACGAATCATTATATAACAAACTCGATATTATGTGTAAAACCATTGGGGCAAGCTACAAAATTGTAGATGCTCAAATAGTGATTCAGTCCACAGGTTGTGATTAATGATCAATTAATACTAAGTTTTAAGTTACCTATTTTTCAACATTAAACTCAATATATAGAAAATGAAGCAATATTAACTAAAAAAAATCGAGGGAAAATGCGCTAACATTTATCCCCCGATACCTCCAGCCTACAAACGATAGGCGTGAATAATTTATTTTTCTTTCAAAAAACAATTAAAACTATGACAAAAAATCATTTTAAACAAAAATTGCTCTTGTTTATGAAAATCAACCTCATACAAGTAATAATGGCAGGGGTTTTTGCGATAAATGTTTTCGCAATTCCCGCAAAAGCACAAGATGTATTGCAAGAAAAGGTGAGTATATCTCTCGAAAAAGGGACTTTAAAAACATTGCTTAAATCAATCGAAAAGCAAACAAACGTCTTGTTTTCCTACAAAAACGAGTTGATTGCCAATGACCTGCCGCTGACGGTGGAAATCAAAAATGAAAAAGTAGATGACGTACTTAGAAAAGTACTCACGCCAAGAAATATTTCATTTGAAACCGTTGGAAAAAGACAAATTATTTTGGTTCGTTCCATGTTTAATAGAAACGAAGCAAAAGAAAATAGCCTTAATCAAACCGAAAAAACTACGTTAAATATTAATAATAGTGATGTCGCCGACATTACTATTAAAGGTACAATTATAGATGAAAAGGGAGAAAAACTTCCTGGTGTGAGTATTTCAGTTAAAGGTACAACTCGTGGTACAACAACTAATTCAAATGGAGAATATTCAATATCCGTACTAGACGACAAAGCGGTTTTGGTATTTAGTTTTATAGGATATGAGTCACAGGAAGTGCTCGTAGGAAATAAAACTCAGGTTGATATTTCTTTAAAAGTTGATAGCAAAGCTTTGGAAGAAGTGATTGTGGTTGGATTTGGGACTCAGAAACGAGTTAACCTAACAGGTGCTATTTCAACGGTTGACCTGAAAAAATTTGTTAATATGCCAGTTACAAACTCCACTCAATTACTTCAAGGGGTTCAAGGAGTTTACGTTAACCAAGCTGGTGGCCAGCCAGGAAGAGATGGTGCAACTATAAGAATCCGAGGGCAAGGAACCCTAAATAATAATAATCCTTTAGTACTTGTAAATGGAATCGAATTCCCACTTTCAGAAGTTAATCCCAATGATATTTTAAGTATTTCAGTTTTAAAAGATGCCGCTTCGGCGGCAATTTATGGATCCAGAGCGGCCAATGGTGTAATTTTAGTAACCACAAAATCTGGATCTAAAGAAAAATTCCAAATGAGATATAATGTTTATAAAGGTTTTCAGCAAGTGAATTATTTACCGGATGTTATTAAAGATCCTGTTCAATTCATGGAACTTCGAAATAAAGCTATGATCAATGGAGGAAGATTAATTGTCGATTATTCTCAAAGCCTAATTGACGAGTATAAGAATGGAATGAAAACAGATCCTTATACTTATCCCAATAATGATTGGTTCGATATCATGTTTAAATCGGCCCCTATACAGGAGCATAATCTTCAGTTTTCAGGTGGTTCAGAAAATATAACATATTCCTTGTCTTTAGGTTACCTAGATCAGGAAGGGGTTATGATGGGATCGAATTCAAACCGGTACTCACTAGCATTTAATTCCACTGCCCAAGTTTCAAAAAGATTGAAAATTGGCACCAATATCAATGCTATTTATAGAAATATCAATGAACCCGTCGCTGGAGCTCAAAATTTAATGGGCTCTATCTTAAAAGCTCAAGCATTTTATCCTACTTATCTTAAAGATGGACGTTATGCCAATACTTTTATAAGGACTACAGGTCATAACATATTCAGGCATCCGATTGTATTGGCAAAAG
>CAISYO010000245.1 GCA_903889745.1 uncultured Bacteroidota bacterium
ATCCTAAAGAGCAACCATATTTTTAACCTGAAACTCTTTTGTTTTTGATGATTCGTTAAATGGTTCGCTAAGAAAGAAATTTGGATAGCGCGTGATTAATTCAACTTAAGTATCAAAGGATTTTTTTTCATCTGTTATTGTTATAAGCCCATCCCCAAGTGCTATACGCTTAGCCTCTTCTCGCTCAATAAGTATATTCTCATAAATATAAGAACCTGCACCAGGAAAAGCATTACTATATCGAACAAAAAGATCGAAACTATCTTCATATGAATGCCCTTTGTCCGTAATTATGCCTTTAAAGCATTTATTATATCTGTAAGGAGCGTTTACCCGCTCTTCTATATAGTGCATATAAGTATAGCAATCGCCGATAGATGGCCCTAGGAACAAAAACTTTACGTTTAAAGAAGTACGATGAATTAAATCAAAAGTAGAGTTATCACCGATTGAGCTGTTGCCAATATTTGTAACAAACTCTTTATGTTTTCCAATTAAAACATTAGACATAAGAGGATCAATAGATCGAATTGCTCCTTCTTGCGAGCGTACGAAATCATTCAATAATCCCATTGGGGTTTTTGAATTCTGTACGTCAAAGATATTGCCATTGCAAAAACTAAATGTATAAGTAGGAAAAATCAGTGTTGATACATTTAGACTTTTGATTACCTCTAGGATTTCAAATAATAACTGCTTTTTAGGAATTAGCAAATTAGGGGTTCCAAATTTTAATGCAGTATGAATATAAAGGACATCTGCATTTTGGGCACCTAATTTTTGTAAGGCCTCAAATAAATCTTTGTTTGTAACAGAACCATTTTTACCTGTAAAAAGTAATATTTCTTTCATTTTTTCATTGTTTATAAATGACTAGAACAGCCCCCATCAACCATGTAATTTTGCCCGGTAATCCATCTTGATTCTTCAGACAATAAAAAGTTAACCATTGAAGCTATATCAACAGCACTTCCTTCACCCAATAAATATTTTTCCTTGTACTTCTCCATATATACAGGGTCACTGAAAAGATGGCTAGTCATTTTTGTATTTAATCCACCTGGTAACACAGAGTTGATTCTTATTTTTGGAGCAAGCTCTACAGCCAAAGATTTTACAAAAGAATCTATTGCTCCTTTACTTGCAGTATAAATTGAATTTCCTTTATTACCGTATTTACTAAACATTGCTGAAATAAATACAATATTTGATAAAGCTTTTTCATTTCTTTTCAACAGTAATACTTTAATAATTTCTAACGCGCTAAAAAAGTTTATATCAAATATCTGCCGTGCATTATCTAAGGAGAAATGTTTAACAGGTAGAATTTTTATCGCTCCAGCACAATGAACAAAACTATCAATAACAATTTGATTCTCGGACAAAAATGAATTCAAATTAGATTTAATTTCCCCCACATTCTCTAAATCAAAGTGCCAGATTAATATTTTTTTTGAAGAAAATTTGCTAGATATAATTTCTAATTTTTCCTTATCTCTTCCATGCAAAATCACATTACATTGGGGTATAATTTTTCTTACAATTGCTTCTCCAATGTCAGAGGTTGAAGCAGAAACCAGTGTATATCTATTTTCCACTATTTAAAACATATTTGCAAAACTCTTCAATACTAGAGAATTTAATTAATTGATCATTTGTACATACTAGTTTGTAGTCAGAATCTAAAAGGGCTATTATTGACAAACTTGACAAAGAATCCCATTCTTCAAATTCTACAAATTTTTTCGATAAGTCGAGATTATCAACTTCAAGAATTTCTTCTATTTTTTCTATTAATTTTTCCATTATTTTAAGTTTATTAGTATTCAATATTTTCTATAAAAGTTAAATTTCCTACCTGCAAAAGCAAGGATCCCCATGTTAAACCAACGCCAAAACCTGCAAGGCAAAGTTTAAAAGATTCATTCTGAAGTTTGTCACCAAGATTAAAAGTAATTGCAGTTGGAATAGAAACGCCACTAGAATTGCCGAAATTTTCAACAATATTACTTGGCATTTTATTACGAGGTATATCTAACTTATCAGCTAGTTTGTTAAGCATAAATTTGTTGGGTTGATGAAACATGTAATAATCTACCTGATCTTTATTTATATTTGCATTATTAAACAAATCCTCTATCAATGGTGGTACCTCTCGCTGGACAAAGTTAAAAACATCGTCACCTTTCATTACGAGATTGTCTAAGGACCGATAATTGCCTGAAACATCTTCTGTCATTCTTGCTGTTTCAGGAGTTGAGGGTAATTTAAAACCTCCCGCAGGAATTTTTAAAGCACCTGCTCCAGAACCATCCATTTTTAAATTTCCATGAATAATTGTTGGATTTGTGCTTCTCTCAATAATGGTTATGGAAGCGCCATCCCCGATTAAAGGGTTACTATTTCTATCTCGTTTTGAAACTTTTCTACTAAGAACATCTGCATTCAAAAGTACTACTTTATTAATTGAACTTTGATCCAATAACATAAATGATTCCATAAGTCCAACAATATAGCCAGCACAACCCTGATTAATATCAAGACAAATCATATCATGCTTTAACCCTAATTGACCTTGGATTACGTTGCTTGTTGGGGGCATAAAATAATCTGGTGATTGTGTTACCAAAATTAATGCATCAATGTCTTCCTTATTAATAAGTCCTTTATCGAAAAGGTAATTCATTCCATAAATACAAAGATCTGAAGTACAAACGCCGTCTTCAACAATACGATGAGCATTATAGCCCATAGCCTTTTTCAATTTGAGAGACTTAGCAGTAGGGAAATTGTAATTCTCCATCTCATCCTCAAACTTCACTTCATTACTAGGCAGTATGGTTAAAATACCTGTAATGGCTTTGTTATAATATGTGAAATTCATGGTTTAACACCATTTTTAATCAACAAATTGGCAATGGAATTGATTGAACAAAAATTTTCAGGAAAAATATCCGTTCCATCAATTGATATTTTAAAGTGTTCATCCAGCGAAGTAACTAAATTAATTACATCAAAAGAGTCAAGCATTCCTTGTTCAATAAAATCTAAATCCTGGTTGAAGTCAAATTCTGATCTAATCTCAGTAAGAATTTCAATTATTATATCCCTCATATTTAATTTTTTTATTTGTTAGTACAAAGTTATACATTTTCTCTTCTTTAAACCCGTAATGTTTATAACGAATAATAGCATTTTCATTGGTTTGAACAACCCAAAATAATTGCCTTTTCGAATCTTTACCCTTAAATAGGAAATAATTGAATAATTTTGAACCCAATTTTCTTTCTCTAAAAAGGGGACTAACAAACCAATATCTCAAGTATAAAGTCACTCCAATTAATTGATAAATAATGAATCCAGCAACATGGTTTTCGATTTTATACACCAAAATATTTCCATTATTTGACCATTCTGTCATTTCATCCCGATTAGGTAGTTGTTCCGCTTTGGGATCGAAAAATGCA
>CAISYO010000246.1 GCA_903889745.1 uncultured Bacteroidota bacterium
TAAAAATAAAATTTTCTATCATTTTATAATAATTAGTATTTACCAATTAATTAAAACCATTAAATCAAAAAATTTGATTATTTCAATTTCAAAAGTACATAATTATATACAAAATCAATTAATTACCTTTTTAATTGTCATAATTATGCATATTATTATTTACTAAAAACGTAAAAGTGCTCACTAAATTAGTAAAAATTTTACTCATAAAAATTAGACTGATAAATGGAAGTATTTAAAATTTTACATTTGGTCTTAAATAAAAAGAAATATGCAAATTAGATTATTACTATTAATCAATTTTGCGACATCTTTATTCTTTGGTCAATCCCTACATCATCAAATGATGAGTGCGCAAGGAGGCAATTCAATTGCTCCATCGGGTTTAATTGTGAAGTACACAATTGGACAACAATCAGTAACGGGAAGCACAACAGGCACCTACAGAGTGCAACAAGGCTTTCAGCAAAGTAATTGGAATAAAATTATTGAACAAAACAATTCAGTTTCAATTAGCACTACCACTTTCCCCATTCCTTTTAAAGACCTAATCCATTTTACTTTTTCGGGTAATGTAGGAGAAACTCTTTCCATTCAAATTTTTGATGTTTCTGGGCGATTAGTCTTTAACGACGTTCTTAAGGTAGTAGCGCAAACAACTGCATTAGATCTAAAGCATTTGCCTAGCGCAACCTATTTTGTAAAACTATCAAATCCAACCTATTTATACTACACTAAAATTATTAAAAATGAATAAGAAATATCTTTTATTACTAGTATTGTTTTCGGGATGCTTTTTGCAGGCTCAAGAACTGTTTTTTTCCAATGGAAAAAATTTCACCAAATATGATTATAAAAATTCATTTGGAAACACTAATTCTAACTTAAGAAGCGGCGAAGGTTCTTTTTATCAGTTAGGTTTGGATTTTAAGTTGAATAAAGCTACAGATAAACTAAGTTATGCTGTTAGTGTTGTGTACAATCAATTTAATGCTGAAGGTGGCACAAGTACAGCTAACTATTCTTGGAAAACAAATTATTTAGGAGTTCAAAATGCGCTTAATTATACGTTGTTTCAAAACTCAAAATCGTTTAAAGTAAAAACAAAACTTGGCGTTGCTACTTCAACTATTATCAAAGGCGAACAATATATTAATAACGTGGTGTTTGATATTACTAATAATGAAGAGTTTAAAGGCATAACCATACAACCAAACGTTGGTGTTGATTTTCAATACGCCATTAACCAAAACGTTAGAATTTCTGCGGGATACGAATTTTCAAAAGCATTTAATGTTTCTAATTCATCTTCAGAAGAACTTTCTTTTACAAATAATCAAATTCACTTTGGATTACATTTTCCATTAAAATAAATAGCACATCATGAAAAAAATAGTAGTAACACTTTTATTATTTATAAGCTTCATTGGATATTCTCAAACAAATGGAATTACCTATCAAGCTGTAATATTGAATCCTTCAGGGGATCAATTACCAGGAGTAAACAATACAAATGCACCATTAGCAAATAAGTACATTTGTTTAAAGTTTTCAATTATTGATCAGAGTTCTCAATTTGAATACATTGAAACGGTACAAACCACAACGGATGAATTCGGGATGGTGAATTTAATTATTGGGACAGGCGATCAAATAGGGGGTTATGCGTCTTCGTTTTCAACGATACTTTGGAATGCCAATCCTAAAAGTCTAAAAATAGATTTAAGTACGACAGGAGTATGTTCGTATTACACAGAAATAAGTAACCAACCATTTACAGCGGTTCCTTTTGCATTATTTGCGGCAACTGCAGGCACCCCTGGAACACCAGGCCCTGCAGGACCACAAGGAATTCAGGGTGTTGCTGGACCTACAGGTGCAACAGGACCTGCAGGAGCAGTTGGCCCTCAAGGAGCACAAGGTTTACCTGGAACAAACGGAACAAATGGTGTTGATGGTGCAGTAGGTGCTACAGGCCCACAAGGATTACAAGGA
>CAISYO010000247.1 GCA_903889745.1 uncultured Bacteroidota bacterium
CAGCATCTTGCTGGGGGTAATCAAAGGCAATAGGGGTGCTAACAGTTGAGTTCATACGAAATCTTAACCTGTCTGAGGGGTTTTGATCTGAAGTCTGATTTAAGCCCATTTAATCTCTTAAACGCATCCAAAAATTGAACTCAATCAAACGATACAAAATTCATATTCAGGGCACAAAAAATAGACCTAATTAGAGAAATCAAGGCAGCAAATTTCTACTCAAAATTAGAGAAATTATTACGAAATTGATCTAAAAAATTACTCATTTTTTAATGCCTAGAATTCACAAAAATAAGAGTAATTTTTATGCAAATCATCAGCGAAATAAAGTTTAAATATTATATTTTTAAGCTTCAAAAAAGACATTAAAAAAAGAAAAAATAGAACGTAAAAGAGGCTCATTTAAAAGATTAAAAGTAGACCATTTTTTTGCATCACATTGAGAAAAAATGGTCAATAAAAAACAAAATAATCAGCTTAAAAAATGATGGATATTTAATCAAAAAATAAGCTGTAAATTTGTATTAAATATTCACATAAATTACTTTAAATATAGACCAATAAATATCGCGTAAATTCCCTAAAAATAAATCTTCATTGTTAGCAAAATCAGATAGAAAAAATGAAGAATTCTCTGCGCCAATTCTATGCAATAGGGTCTATTTTTCGTAAGCTATTTTTTGTTCACTTTCAAAGAAAAAATATGATTCACATGATTCATTTTTCAATGTAATAGCTTGCATTGAGTTGAACATCAACATGATGAAAATAGTGCGCGCAAGACACATTTATCAAGAGATGATTATGGGATTTGTAATCACCTCTATTGCCTCTGATAAGCCCTCCTATCTCAGGCCAAACTCAAAATCACTTCATTATTTTTCACATTTCGGAAAAAGACCCATTTTTTTGGCCTTTTTTTGGCATTTATTACCCCTAGGGTGAATTCAGAAATCCCTCCTAAAACGCGAAAATTTCATCTGTTGTTTTACATGTAAAGAACCACGACTTGAACTTTGATTTGCTTACAGGGTCGCTCCCTGTAAAAAATTCTTCTCTAGATTCGCATTTGCAGAATCCAAACGCTAAACGCGTAGCAATTTTTTTATTGCTCGCAATAGCGGTGTTGTTGCATGTCAATTTTTCGTATGCACAAACAGTGAATGTGAATATGAATCCAGGTGGCGGAAAAGTTGTTGCCGGCACTGCTGTGATTACGCAATCTGGATTACAAACACAAGTCAATCAAGCATCCCAAAGAGCAGTAGTCAATTGGGAGAGTTTTAACGTCGGAAAAGACGCTTCAGTTACGTTCAATCAACCCAATAGTTCAGCAGTCACTTTGAACCGAGTTATAGGTGCATCACCATCGGTAATTGATGGCGCAATTAAGGCTAATGGACAGGTCGTTTTAGTCAATCCAAATGGAGTTACTTTTGGACGTGGGGCACAGGTTGATGCAGCAGGTGTTGTTGCAACGACGATGAACATCTCCAACAAAGATTTTATGGATGGAAAAAGTACCTATAAAGGCGACGGTACTGGCAAGATCATTAATGAGGGAACGATCAGCACCAATGTCAAAGATGGTTACATTGCATTACTTGCCCCCGAAGTGCGTAATGATGGTTACTTGATTGCCAAAATGGGTGCTGGAACAGTTGCCCTAGCAGCCGGTAAACAAATTACCCTGGACTTTA
>CAISYO010000248.1 GCA_903889745.1 uncultured Bacteroidota bacterium
ATGTGAGCAATAATCAAATCGTTAATGGTGTTGAGGTAAAAGAACAGATAAATAATTACCAAGACGAATACAAAGACAAATACATCAAATTACTGGAAGCAGAGGTGGAACGCTTGAAAAATGAGGGGAAAGGATAAAATGTCCTGAAAAGTGGCACCTCGACAGGCTCGGTTTGATATGTGAAGGGAAAGTTTGGAGAGTTGCACCTCGACAGGCTCGGTGTGAAATGTGAAGAGAAAATTGAAAGTGGAAAGTGGAAAAATGGATCTCTACTAACTTACACTTTATCTCAACAGAATTAAGCTAATATATTAGCTATTTTAAGTAATTTTTAGTATATTTGGCTACTATTTTGGCTATAATGAATCCTTTTTCCATTGATAAAAATCCAACAGACATACTGAAGGAACTTGCTCAACGAACAAGAACTCTTCGAAAAGAATATAAAATGTCGCAGAGCGAACTGGCTCAACGAGCCAAAGTTTCACTTGGGAGTTATAAACGATTTGAATCGAGTGGTCATATTTCATTAGATTCATTTTTAAAAATCGCTTTTATCCTCGGGAAATTGAATGATTTTGAAACCATTTTTCAGTCACACAAACACAAGGATATAGAGAAACTATTTAAATAAATTGGAATGAGCCAAGAAAAAATTAAAGTTTCATTAAATTTCGGAACATCAATCGTTGAGGTGGGGGTGCTCGTTGAACAAAATCAGGAAATTTATTTTCGATTTGACCCTTCCTTTTTGGAAAGCAACTTAGATATTTCTCCATTTAAATTGAAGAAAACAACGGAAATTCTTCTTTCACCGAGAACACCTTTTGACGGACTATTTGGCGTATTCAATGATTCAATTCCCGATGGCTGGGGTAGATTACTTTTGGATCGAAAATTAATTGAAAGTGGTAAAAACCCAAAAGAGATAACTGTTTTGGACCGACTTTCTATGCTCGGCAAAAGTGCTCAAGGCGCATTGATTTACGAACCTGTTACCGATAAAGGTAAATCTGAAAATGAACGCGTCAATTTAGACTTGATTGCTCAAGAATCAGAAGATTTATTAAAAACTGGTAGCGCCTCCTTTTTAGACCAATTGTATCATCTCGGTGGAAATTCAGTCGGCGCTCGACCCAAAATATTGGTAAATTATAATCATAAATTGAATCAATTCTCCACTCTATCTGAAGAAGAATTTGAACCTTGGATTATAAAATTTCCCGCATTAAACGATTTTAAAGATCTCGCACGTATTGAGTACTCCTATTACAAAATGGCTCTTGCCTGCGGAATTGAAATGAGCAAATCTAACTTGTTTTATTCTGAAAAAGGAAAAGTATTCTTCGGAACGAAACGTTTTGATCGCAAAGGCAATCAACGATTACATCTTCATTCTGCATGTGGGCTATTACATGATGATTTTCGATATAGCACCCTGGATTACGGTCATGTTATGGATGCAGCAAACAGATTAGAAAATAATTTAAACGCTTGTGAAAAGGTCTTCCGGTTGGCTGTGTTCAACGTGTATGCTTCCAATATGGATGATCATAGTAAAAACGTTGCTTTTTTGATGAATGAAAACGGAAACTGGTGTTTGGCACCCGCGTTCGATTTAACCTTTTCGCCTTCTCCGGGAGGATATCACAGCCTGTCAGTTGGGAATATATATCAAGAAATAGGTAAAAAAGAGTTGTTAAAATTGAGCTCTTACTTTGGAATCAATAATGGCAATGAAATCATTGATCAAGTAAAAGAAATTATATCTAAATGGAATATGTTCTCTACTGAAACGGAAATCAATAAAAAAGAAAGTAAACTCATTGAAATAACATTACTAGAAAACTTGAAAAAGTAAGGAGGGGAAAAGCGAAAATCCATAAGATTGACAATTTGTCAAAATGGTTGTGTACTATTTTCAAAGCTAAAACACTAACTTCGAACCTTAATTACCTGTATGCTATCTGCCGAATCACCTCGAAAATTGTTTTTATTGGATGCGTATGCATTGATTTATCGTGCC
>CAISYO010000249.1 GCA_903889745.1 uncultured Bacteroidota bacterium
CCATGTCTAGGTCGTTTACTGTTTTTACTTTAAAACTATTTCGGTCTAAGTATTTTACTTTTACTTTATGCGTGGTGCCGCCTACTGGTTCTCTCTCGGTTACGTCCCAAAAGAGACCTTCGTTAAGGTTACGCTTCCATGTTCCAAAATTATTAATGATATACATTGAAATTTCTTTTTTTTATTTATCTGACAAATTTAGTCTAATTTTACTTAGAACCATAATATTCGATCTATGCTATTTTCAAATGCCTATAAATTTGATCGACAGACTCTACAGCAAATAAGGATTCGTCGTCGAAAAATACTTGTTCCTTGGTTAATCTGTTTGGCGATGGGAGCAATTGGCGGTTATACACTGTGCTGGCTTTCGTTTGAAACTCCCAAACTTCCGAGAACATATGATGAGCTTATCGTAATGGTCGATGGGGCCGAAAATGAACTTGTGAGTCCTGCGGCTATTTACGAATACATGAAGGAGATAGGCATACGCTATCCTGAAATAGTTTGGTCCCAGGTTGCACTCGAATCGGGTTTTAAGTCTAATATTTGCATTGAAAACTACAACTATTTTGGGATGAAAAAAGCAACAAGTCGACCAAATACCCAGACTGGCGAAAATATTGGCCATGCAACCTATCGAAATTGGAAAATGAGCGTACTTGACTATGCTCTCTGGCAGGCCAGTACAGGAGTTTATCGATTAAATTCAGAGGAAGAATATTTTACTTATCTAAATGCTAGATACGCAGAAGATCCAAATTATGCATTAAAAGTAAAAGAAATTAGAAGCGACTTTGCTCGTTATCTAGAGAGGTACGAGGCTCAAAGTAAAAATAAAAAGCCAAATGAAAGAAAAAAAGAAAGGAGTATGCCAAGACTGCTTAAACACATTCACTTATAATCAGCTGTATTCAGTTCACATCATATCACAGGTTGGTCCAGAACATGCAATTGGACTCTGTAAAAAATGCACACACGATCGTGGGATTTCCTATTCCGAGCTGGATACTATGCAAGAAGTTCTTAAGCGAATGAACAAATATTTAGGACTAAAGAGTTAATCGGTATTATGTTTAGCTATTTGGCTCAAGCTGAGACGCATTAACTCCCCGTTTAAGTTATACACTTGATTTACCCACATTATAAATAGTCGTATCTGATGCTGTCTTAACAGTAGATGGAGCGATTGTTGTTGAAGGTATTGCCGCAATAGTCGACTTAATTTTGTCAGAAATTACCTTACTGTTATAATTATTTTTAACAAAATCAATATTTTCTTTGATTTTTGAAGTTAGCTGCTGAGTATATGAAGGATCTAATTCTTTTAATTTTTCACTAAAAAATTTATCAACATGCTGTGCAAGTGAAGCAAGGCCAACATCAACCATATTTGTCTTGACAATTTGAGAAATTTTGGCAAGTTCTCCCTTTAATGTAGTTGGCTGGTATTTACCGTAAAATGATCGAAGTGCCGTATTTTCCGGAAGAGGCGGAACACTTTTTTGTAACTGGCCAGAATCGGACGAGTGTATTATTGCTGGAGAATATCTTTTTTCTATTAAATTAAGATTGTCTGTCCATTTTTCTACCATTGCAGGCTTATGTGTAGCATCCATTAATTGAGTCGCAACCTGCGATAAGATTCCGTTCAGTGATCGACCAATACCCTCTACCGAAAGGCCGCTGCCTAATATGCTCCATTCGGTAGAATAAAGAGAATCTGATGCTAGTTCAAGAATAATTATACCTGTAAGCTCAACGCGGCCTTGCTTTTTGGAAAGTTTATCCGCTGCTCTGGCCAACACAAGTGCGCCGTTTCCGCTTACTCGAACAATTTTTGAAAAATTATCTTTGTTCCACTCGATTGTCAATTTTCCACTTTCGTTAATTGACTTTCCGTCAAATTCAATTAGATCAACTCTACCTTTCACTGCTTCACCAGCGATACGCGCTTTTGAAAAATTTCCAGCCATCGCAGAAGCTAGAGATATTTCATAAATATGATTTTTTGAGGAAGTATCAGAAGGCTTGGGATATTTTTGTGAATCGACCAGTGTCTGATCAGAAACAGGCTGTGCACTTGCCCCTGCCATAATAACAAAATCAATTGAAGTAGAAGGAGTCGATCCTGCCTGTTCAAATAATTTTTTCCACTTTGAAAAGTTTAAAATAACCGACATTCCATAATCTTTTTTTTATTTATCTTTACTTGTAA
>CAISYO010000250.1 GCA_903889745.1 uncultured Bacteroidota bacterium
GTAGATCAAAATTTAAGTGCTGAATTATATTTTGTAATTAAAAATTCAGATAATGTTTATGAATTGTATTCTACAATTCCTGACCAAAAATTAATAAAAGAAATGATAAAGTCCTATACGGATGAATTGAGTAAATTTTCAAATGAACATACTCCATACGAATTACATAGTATATATAATGACAACGAGAATCAATGGAATTATTTATATTTTGACGCTTTAAATAGTACTAAAATTTCTAGTGAGGTATTTAATGCCGACACGACAAAATCAAGCCCTTACACAACTGAAATAGGAGACTATGCCAGTATATTTGGATTTGTTATCGATATATACAATGGTAATACAGATGAGGTTGTCAGGATATTTAAAAAAGCATTGCCAACCCAAGCAATGAGAACAAGTAGAGTTTTTGGAATAAGTTTTGGAGAGGATGGTAAATTTAAATCAATGGAGAAAGATGCAGTGTTTTTTCAAAAGAATGTTGATTTATTCAAAATAGGTGAGAAACTTATTATTAAATCTTATGGTGTTTATGAAAATAGTTTCAAATTTGATGCGATTTTAAAGAGACGAGTTCAGGAAAGTTTAAAAATCTTACTTAAGATACCAGGGTTAGAATTTTCAGAAGCAGCAATAGGGCATATATCTAATTTAAACAATACTAAAAGAAAGAAACTTATTAATTGTGTCACTAATAATAAAATTATTAGTGAAGAAAAATACAAAACTATTACAGGTCAAGGTAAAAAATATTTGAAACATGAATTTAAAATTGCACCAAATATTAAGATTATTATAAATACACAAAAAGACGTAAATCATTTAATTACGATTTTAAACAGAGAAATCAATAAGAATAGCGCAACTAATGAAGTATTTCATACTCCCTCAAAAAAATTATTGAGTATTTATATTCCAAAACCTAAAGTGGTTGTAGATTAAATCTTAAATTAAGTAAAACTAGCAACTGTTAAATTTGAAATAAATGGCAAGTAATAAACCACATGTATTCTTAGCAAATCCGAAAGAACTAACTGTTGGATTTAAAAAAACTCGTGATGTAAGTAAAAAGTCAAAAACTGGAGGTACAGAAGAGGAAGAAAAAGAACAAGACTTACCTAGTACACCAAATGAAAGTCATCAAGCACGTTTGAGAGAATCGTATATTTCTTTTATAGCTGAGAAACGAAGTAGAGATCAGGGAAGAAAAATCAAGGTGCCTGCCACAATTGATTTACTTACCATTTATTTTTATAAAAGGTTTGAACAAAGCCTTCAAGAACTTTTTTTGCAGCGGTATGGTCTTTCAGTGATATCTTTTGAAAATTTCAATAAGTCTGTTTTATTTTCAGTAGTCGATGATAATCTTTTCGATAATTTTAAAACACATATTCAATCATTTTATCAAAGTTCTGTAAATACACCTTGGCAAGGCACTGCTTACAACTTAATTGCTCTAGTTCATAAAATTGAATTTCACACTACTAAAAAAATAATTCAATCAAGTAGTACAGAGCAAA
>CAISYO010000251.1 GCA_903889745.1 uncultured Bacteroidota bacterium
CTACAGCTTTTCGTTAAAAAAAGAGGCCGTCTCATTTAAGACAGCCTCTTTTTTGTTTTCTTACCGGAAGAACGAATGTAAATATTACATTTTAATGAACTTCGCTTGGTAAATACTAGTGCTGTTTGTTAACTGAATAAAGTAGTTTCCA
This sequence comes from uncultured Bacteroidota bacterium, assembly GCA_903889745.1. Taxonomy (GTDB): domain Bacteria; phylum Bacteroidota; class Bacteroidia; order Flavobacteriales; family Flavobacteriaceae; genus Flavobacterium. The sequence continues at coordinate 152 of CAISYO010000251.1, forward strand.
TTTTCTAAATCTGAAACTGAAATTTCGTTATTAGCTACTTTTCCTGATTTCACAACTGAACCAATATTATTTATAATAGAAAATTCTGTCGCAGAAATATTCGAAATTTTGATTACATCGTTTGATGGATTTGGATAAACTTCAAGATTTGCCGCATTCAATTCTGAAATGTTCGATAAACTTGGTACCAAAACAGCATCGATAACGTGCACAACTCCGTTGTCAGCTGTAACATCCGCTAAAGTAACATTCGCGTTGTTCACCATAACACCACTCATTAAATTAATCGTAACGGATTGTCCATTCAATGTTGCAACTGCTCCATTTGTTAAGTCTGTTGAAAGCACTTCTCCATTTACTACGTGGTATAACAAAATATCTGCTAATTCTGGATTTGCAAGAATTCCAGCTAAATCCGTTCCTAAAGCAGCTGCTAAATTGTCAAATGCTGCGTTTGTTGGCGCGAATACAGTAAACAATGCTAAAGGGTTTGTAAGTGCAGGTAGTAATTCAGCTGTAACTACTGCAGTGGTAAGGGTTGAAAAACCATTGTCAATTGCAACATCAACTACTGTTTCTACAGGTAAAAGGATTGCGTTTAAAACATGCACAATTCCATTGTCTGTTGTCAAATTAGGAGTTGTTACTTGTGCGTGATTTACAAAAACACTTCCCGTTGAGGTTAATGTCAATTTCAAGGTATTTGTAGTGGATAATGGTTGCACTATCGCACCGTTCGTAACGCCAGAAGAAGGTACTTCTATACCTAATACATGGTAAGCTAGAATGTCCGTAAGATTTGGTACAGCTAAAAGACCAGCGATATCTGTTCCTAATGCTGTTGCAAGTGCAGTGAATGCCGCGTCATCGGGAGCAAAAACAGTTAAAGTTCCAGCCGGATTTTGAAGTGCAACATCCAATCCTTCTTGAATTAAAGCTGCTTCTAAAAATGTATGGTTTGGACTTGTCGCAATAACATCGTCAAATACATTCGTCTGTGCAGAAAGACTTGAGGATAATAACAAGATCGAAACCGATACTGTTTTTAAATTGAGAGAAATAAATTTTTTTTTCATACTATTTTGTTTAAATTAAATTAATTAACCTTAAACAAAGTGGTTTAAAAAAAGTTTATGTTCAGCAAAAAATTAACATTTATTTTCACTACTGTCCGATAAAAACAGAAATTAATCCATTAGCTTCCTTAAAGCACTGATTTTACTGATGTTGATTTCTAAAAACTAAAAGTAAGCCCCCTATTTTATGTGGTATTAAAATTCAATTGAAGCTGAGGGTCATATTCTTTGATCCAATCTTTCTCTGGATTTTCCAAAAACTTCATCAGATGGATATAATTAAAGAGATGCAGTCTACAGAAGCTTGCTAGGTTTGAAAAGGCCCATTTTCGTTTAATTTTCTTGTGTATAACTGTGAGTAATAGGTTGACGATGAGGGTGCACCAGATCTGTATTTTTATAGCATTTTCATTGTCTCCAAGGAAGAACTTGAGTGGGAAATTTTGTTTTAATTGCTTGAATAGCAGTTCAATTTGCCAACGTTTCTTGTAAATTAATGCAATGTGTAAAGCGTTCATACCATTCAGATTGGTAATAAACTCGAAGAAGCGTTTGTTTTCATTGTCCCAATATGTTATTTTCCGTAGTTCAGTCGTTTTGAGATATTTCCCATTTTCTTTGACATCCACATGAATGATTTCATCCTTTATCACACTATCGTCAATGTAGGTGGGGATTTCATTTTCTTTAACCGTTTCGTAGACTGCATTGGATTTTAAACGAGTCACAAAGAAGATATCATTTTGAGTAAATTCATCAAAGGTCTTGTAATCGTTGTAACCTTTATCAAACACGGCTATTTTTCCTTTTTCAAGTTGTAGGTGCTTCAAAAACTGTTTATCGTGTGTTGTAGCGGCTGAAAACCAAATGAGTTTGGGCACTTTTTCTTGAAGATTGATTTGTGTATGCACTTTAATACCCCCTTTTCTTTTGCCTGTGATAGGTTTTCTGCCAACACAACTCAAAATATCCTTAAACAAGGAAATTGTACTCGAATCAATGATTTCTAATCTGTTCTCCCATGCATACGATTGGCGGCTGTCCGAGATAATTGGATGATATTCTTTGAGCAATGAATAATAGATGTCCTGGAACACTAAATGAGATCTTCTTTTGTTTGCATCGCTCAATGTGCTTTTGTAAGGAATGTTTTTTAATTGAAAGTGACTCATTTTACCTTTCAAACCTAGCATTGATGCTGCAACTTCTCGTAAAGATGTACAATGAGCAAATGTTGAAAAAAGCATACTTATTAGATGATCAGTCGTGTCAAACTTCTTGACATAGTGATCTGACATATGCTGCTTGGCAACTATTTTTATTTTATTCAAATCGATAAAAGAAATCAGCTGTCCGAAAACGGATTGACCAAAAAAGTAGCTACTTTTATTCATGTAATTTATTTTTCGCAAAACAAAATTACAACAAAGCGGGATGACCTCATGGAAATCCCGCTTTCAAAAAGTTTTATCGGACACTAGTAATATATAATATTGGATGGAATCGACATACAAACATAATCTGTGTTCAGTGATTATTACCTCGTATCAAAGAGAGAAATATATATTAAGAACAGTAGAATCAATTTTTAACCAAACTTATCGACCAATTGAGCTGATTGTTATAGATGATGGATCTGTTGACAATACCTTTACCTTATTGAGTAAATGGAAAGAGACGACGAAAAGTGATGCTCTTTTTAATTTCATACTTATAAGACAAGAAAATACTGGTGCTCCCAAAGCTAGAAATAGAGCTTTGGATCTGGCAAAAGGTGAATTCATTCAAGAAGTTGGTTCTGATGACTTACTTCACCCTCGAAAGTTGGAGCTTTCAATCGAATTATTAAATGAAAATATCGACTGTCAGAGTGTTTGGGCGCCACTAAGTAAATTCAGAAATGAGGAGGAAGATAAACTAATTGGAAATGATCATTTTAATAAAATTAATCAACAAAAAATCACGTCTACGCCCAATTTATTTAAGCCTCAATTCATGCCTTCTGCCGGACTACATAGAAGAGGTGCCTTCCAAAGTGCTGGCCCATGGAATACTGAATTAAAAAGATGGCAGGATTTAGAGTATCAAGTCAGGATGATGAAAGTAATAAATAAGTACATGGTAATAGATTCACCAATGTACTTTTTTAGACAACATAAGGATGGGAGAATAAATGATCTCTACAAAACTAAGCAAGGTGTTGAAGGTGGTTTAAATGCACTTAAAGCAACTGAAGCCCAATTGTCTAAAAATGCTATCAATAATGAAGGTGTTCATAAAACAATGAAAGAAATGTACTTATCTCTATTTTTCACA
>CAISYO010000252.1 GCA_903889745.1 uncultured Bacteroidota bacterium
ACTTTTTTAAAAATATTTTTAATAGATTTTATTACCTTTGTATCCAATTAAAAATAATACTATGTTTCATAAAAATATCAAATTAGTTTTAGCCGGATTAATAATTGCATTAGGAATTTATCAATTTACTGAAAACGAAATTGGAAATGGGATCTTCTTATTGTTATTATCTACCATTTTTATTTTCTTATACTTTAAAAATGAGTTTATCTTATTGGCTTTTTTAAAGTTACGTAAACAAGATTTTCCTGGAGCCCAAAAATGGTTATCCCACATAAAAAACCCAGAAGCTGCTTTAGTGAAAAAACAACAAGGGTATTTCAATTATTTGCATGGTTTGATGGTTTCGCAAACCAATTTAAATGAAGCAGAACGTTATTTTAAGAAAGCAATTGCATTAGGCCTTTCTATGGATCAAGATTTAGCTTTAGCAAAACTTCAATTAGCAGGTATTGCCATGACGCGTAGAAGAAAAATTGAAGCAACTAATTTAATGAACGAAGCTAAAAAGCTTGACAAACAAAACATGCTAAAAGATCAGATTAAAATGATGAAAGATCAAATGAAGAAAATGTAATTCTATCTTTTTACATAAAATACAAAGCACCTGTACAGGTGCTTTTTTTATTTTGAATATCCAGATGTAGGTATTTCAATTTCATATTTCTTTCCAGAATCATTAATTAACATTTTATCGCGCAACCAAGGATTATGCAACTTTAATATCTTATAGTTTACACCTTGCGTTTTTGCAAAAGCGGCTAAATTGGTTATAGAAGAATCAACTACAATTTTTTTTGTAGGAATTTGATAATACAATGCTTCTTTAGGAATAGAAAAACCATACTTGTCTGCATTTTTCATGATTTCTTTTAAAGCTAAAATTCTAAAAACATAACGTGAGGTTTCTTCGGTTAACAACAAATCGTAATAATTATCAACTTCTTGCTCTTCCATTTTGTTCTTAATTCCTCCTATTCCGCCATTGTATGAAGCGGCGGTTAAAGTCCACGAGCCAAATTTTTCTTTAGCAGCAAGTAAATACTTACAAGCCGCTTCAGTCGATTTTTCTAAATGATACCGTTCATCAACTTGTTCGCTCACTTCCATGCCTTTTTCTTTAGCTGTTGATGGCATAAATTGCCACACGCCTCTTGCCCCTGCAGGAGAAACTGCATTGACTAAACTACTTTCAATAACAGCTAAATATTTAAAATCATCTGGAACACCATATTTTGCTAAAATAGGCTCAATAATAGGAAAAACTTTATTAGCTCTTTTAATTACCAATGTCGTATTAGTATGAAAATTCATATTGGTAACCATTTCTTTATCTAATCGTTCTTGAACATCTGCCATATAAGTTGGCACTTGTTCACCTGCAAAATCCATTTGCAAACTGTACCCCATAGGCGCATATTTTGATCGATCAAAAATAACTCCGTATAATAAGAAACTACCTAAGATCATTGTCAATAGAATTATAACGCTCTTTTTTGTTCTACTATTTTTCATTGTTGCTTTAGTTTACTATCAATTTAGGCAAATTTTCATTTAACCATTTGAATTTATTTAAAATCATAATATGGGTTCCACCTTTGACTACAATACATTTTCTGATATGCTTAATTGGAAATACCTCATCTTCATCGCCATGAATATGGATTACCGCTTCATTAATTTCTTTTTGATTCCAACACAAAATGGTTTCAATAGCCCAATCGAGATAGTGCTTGTCTCGCACCGATAAATATTTTTCATATAACTTTATTCGTTTGGTTACAATATTATCTCCGAATGCATATTTAACTAAATTTTCTATATCTGCCAATAGTTGGGTAGGAATTAACTTATATGCTTTTGTGTTTCGAGCAATTTTAAAACGCGATGGAAATTCTTTATTTGTTTTGACGCTTGAAATAATAATTACTTTATTCGTTTGAATGATTTTTGCCATTTCTTGCACTAAAACCCCACCAAATGAAACTCCAATCAACACCGGATTTTCATGCTTGATATTTTGAATCATTCGTAGCGCATACTCCTCAATTTTTTCATGCTCATTAGGTAAAATCCATTCTAAAAAATGCATTTCAAATTGATCCTCAGGCAGCTTAATGTTTTCAAAAATAGTAGGGCCAGCTGCCAAACCGGGCATAAAATATACAGGGATTTTATTCATAGCTTTAATGTGAAAAAAGATTTGTAAATTTGCACTCTAATTGCTGTTTTCATGGAAATCAAAGATAATGAACTTTTAAGACAATTTGAAATAATTACACCTGCTGGTTTAGTGGCAATTGAGTATTCGATTCAAGAACGAAAATTATTTTTGACTAAATTTTGCGCAAATGCTAATGAAGACGAAACATTGCATAGTGATTTCATTATACAAGTACTTGGTATTGCCGAAGAAAGAAAGTTAAAAGTAGTGCCTACTCATGCAAAGTTTATTAGTTTTTTTAGAAAAAATAGGAAATATAGAGCGCTTCTGCCTCCAGGGTTGATGATTTAAACCAAAAAAAATCCCAAGTTTATTAGACTTGGGATTTTTTTATGCTTCAACGTTTATGAATTCTATTCTTACACTTCCGTCTTCATCAATTTTGGTTAATTGTATATCGTGAAGCGTGTTAACGAGACCAGGATTCCAAGGTGTTTTTACTTTTACATAATTTTCAGTAAAACCGTGAATATAACCTTCTTTGTTTTCGCTTTCAAATAAAACGGTTCTGTTTGTTCCAATTTGACTTTCATAAAATGCTCTTCGCTTCTTAACAGAAAGTCCGCGTAACATTTTACTTCGTTTAGATCGCACATTAGCAGGCACAACTCCATCCATAATTGCTGCTTCGGTATTATCGCGTTCCGAATAGGTAAAAACATGCAAATACGAAATATCTAACTCATTTAAAAAATGATACGTTTCTAAGAAATGTTCGTCTGTTTCACCTGGAAAACCAACAATAACATCTACTCCAATACAAGCGTGTGGCATTACTTCGCGAATTTTGGAAACTCTATCAGTATATACATCGCGAAGATAGCGACGCTTCATTTTCTTTAAAATAGTATCAGATCCCGATTGTAATGGAATGTGAAAATGCGGAACAAAAGTGCGACTTTTAGCAACAAACTCGATGGTTTCGTTTTTTAATAAATTAGGTTCAATGGACGAAATTCGTAAACGTTCAATTCCGTTAACTTCATCTAAAGCTTTTACTAAATCAAGGAAAGTGTGTTCGTGTTTTTTATTTCCAAATTCACCTTTGCCGTAATCACCTATGTTTACACCTGTTAATACAATTTCTTTGATGCCTTGTTGCGATATTTCGGAGGCATTTTTCAATACATTTTCTAAAGCATCACTACGAGAAATTCCTCTTGCTAAAGGAATCGTGCAATACGTACATTTATAATCGCAACCATCTTGCACTTTTAAAAAAGCTCGTGTTCGATCACCAATAGAATAACTTCCTACGTAAAAATCGGCTTCTTCAATTTCGCAAGAATGGACTTCTCCTCTATCATTTTTGGACAAATCATTAATATAATCGGTGATTTTAAATTTTTCTGTTGCTCCCAAAACTAAATCAACGCCATCTACAGCGGCTAATTCTTCTGGTTTTAATTGGGCATAACAACCTACCGCTGCCACAAATGCTTTTTCATTGAGCTTCATTGCTTTTTTAACAATTTGCTTGAATTGCTTATCGGCATTATCAGTTACCGAACAAGTATTGATTACATAAATATCGGCAATTTCTTCAAAATCAACCCGTTCAAAACCTTCATTTTGAAAATCACGCGCAATAGTAGACGTTTCTGAGAAGTTCAGTTTGCACCCTAAAGTGTAGAATGCTACCTTTTTTTTATTTTCCATAAGTAAAGTTCAATTAATGAAATCGTTGTCAAAAAATTGAGCCGCAAATCTACGGACAAAAAATAGAGTACCAAAATAAAAAACAAAAAGGCTTGACGAACGCCAAGCCTTTTAAAAATTCTTAAATTCCCCCTACAGAACTAAAAATCTTATTTTAATAATACAAACTTAATAAATTAGCACCAAACGATA
>CAISYO010000253.1 GCA_903889745.1 uncultured Bacteroidota bacterium
CGACCATTTTTGAGTAACCAACATCCAATCACCTTTTTCAATCATTTTTACATTTTTACCAAAAAGCCTTTCTCTAACCAATTGATTAAATAATTGGTTGCCTTTGTGAAATGGGTTAATAGAAATGCAATAATCTCTTTCGTGGTTGTTGTAATCTTCAACATATTTGGTTGCTGCACCTGAAATGTAATTGAATTTAAAAGCATCAATTTTTGAGTACTGTTTATTTTCTTCAATGGCTACTCTGGTATTGATTGCATTTTTCATAATGTAACTACCATCTTCCTGACGCTTTACTTCTGTAAGAAAATATACGTTTCCTTTTAAATTGAATTCACTTTCTAAATAAGAAGGAACTAGAGCCAATGATTCCGTTTCATTTATTGGAGGCAATTGATTTCTATCACCCAAAAAGATGATTTTGTTTTTTGAATTACCTGCTTTGATAAATTTAATTAGATCAGATAGGAGTGAGTTAGCGCTTTTAAACAATGTTAGTTCGTTATTATTAACTACTGTTGTGATCATAGAAGCCTCGTCAATAATAAAGATGGTTCTATCAGTATCTTCATTCAACTTTAAGGAAAAAGTAACTTCTCCTGTTTCTGGATTTAAATCAACATTATAAATAAGGGAGTGAATGGTGCTATTTAGACACTTAGTTTTACGTCCAATGATTCTGGCTGCTCTTCCAGTAGGGGCTGCAATTTTGTAAGCCACATCACGACTGTTCAAATAGCCAATCAAAGCCGAAGTGATGGAAGATTTACCAGTACCAGCTGCTCCGCATAAGGTTAAGAAGTCCTGAGTATTTTCTTCCTTAACAAAATCAGACATAGCGTTTAACGCTATAACCTGTTCTTTGGTTGGAGAGTCAAACCCTAAATAATCTAATATGTTAATTTTTGTTTCCATTCTTCCTATTTGTTTCTAATACAAAGTAAGGAAGAATGTGTGCAGTGTAAATGCACAGGAAATAATTCTTAATAGTTTGGGAGATAATAAACTATTCTTTAATATAGGCGGATGCTTGTTTTAAGGCATCAAAGATTAGTCGCAATTCATTTATATCGAAATATTTTTTATCAGAATGAATGTAACTATTCCTTTCATATGCGATCCTTTTAAGTTTAACAACTTCTGAAAATGGAGGTTTTGAAACTTCAAAGTAATGAATAAATAATCCCGCAAGTGTCACGAACCAACTTGGAGAATCTAATTTATTTTTAGCAACAAATTCTCCATTACGAGTAACTTCATTTGTACTATTGTTTACAGCGTAGCTGATTAGCAATTCCTCTTCAAATCCGAGGTAATACCTGTAATCATTATTAAATGTTAGATAATAGCCTTTAAACAACTCTAAAAAATTATAGCACGCCAAAAATACAATATCAATAGTTACTGATTTGGAAAGATTAATCAATGAGATTGATGATTGGATAATGTCAATTTGTCTTATTAATGTTTTAATAAAAACATTATAAGCTTCATTTTCATCAACATATTGATTAATTAAAATACCCTTTATTGCCTTGCAATCACGAAACAATTCCTTTTGAAATTGATACTTTAATTGCTCTTGTAATACTTGTGAAAACCTTTCAATCGTATCTTTAGTAAAGGAACTGGAAACAGATGTATCTGGAGATTCTTTAATTATAAATGCATCTGCCCCTGCATTTTGAAGTTCAATAAGATTCCAAATTTTATTTGTAGCTGAAAATATGATTACTCTGACGCCTGGATTTGTTTTTTTTATTTCACTTAACAATTTGAGTCCAGTTATATCTTGAATGTTTTTGGTGTTAAAGTCATCTGGATGAAGTCGAAAATCCAATAGTACAAGGTCTATGTCATCGTTTTCGATTTTTTCTATAGAAAGTTTAACTATTTCTTCTCTTGTTTTACTTTTTAGTTCTCCATCAATATGCTGAAATTCTAAATTATTCGTGTCATGTAAAATGGTACAGAAAACTTCATACCAACCTTTTTCTGCTTCATCATCAATGTAAAGTATCTTTGGCTCTCCTGAATATTTAATTTTTATTTGTTCATCTTTAATGTTAGGTATATTATTAACCGGGTTAATTGTTTTAAGATATTTGAAATACAATTGATTATTTACATTTCCAATAATTTTGTCAATGTCGCTATCACTAGTATTTATAGC
>CAISYO010000254.1 GCA_903889745.1 uncultured Bacteroidota bacterium
AAGTAATTATAATTATTTATCACAAACAGGTTTTAATTTTACTTACGAATTAATTAAAGACAATAAATTAATTGAAAAAGTAAATGCTAATCGTATTCGTTATGATGAGGTAAAAAAGACGTATATTTTATACAATTACAACAAACGTATAGTAGGAATAGATAATGATCAACTTATTAAGAGCGAAAAAATTACTATTAATTATAATTTTGAACCCGATGATTTAACACCAGTCGTATATGTTGCAGAAACCATGACAATTGGTCAATTAAATAGATTCATTAACAAAGAACGTTCAAGAGGTAACTCAAATATCAATACTTATTTGGTTGTTTTTTACAAGAAATTTAGTTTGCCCGTTTCGGCTTTTATTTTAACTATTATTGCTGTGGCAGTTTCTTCCATGAAGCGAAGAGGCGGTATGGGAGTCAATTTAGCCATCGGAATTGTTATTGCATTTATCTTTATTTTCTTTGATAAAGTTTTTGGAACATTGGCCGAAAAATCAAGTATTCCTCCGTTTATTGCGGTTTGGTTACCCAATTTTGTTTTCGGAATTTTAGCTTATTATTTATTACGTAATGCCAAACGATAACCTAAAAAGTTATTTACATCTTCATTTAATTGTGTTTATATGGGGATTTACAGCGATTCTAGGAAGATTAATTTCGCTAGATGCTTTACCATTAGTCTGGTTCAGAATGTTATTTGCTGTTTTATTTATCTATGGATACATTAAGTATAATCGTATTCCAACAAAAATTCCAAAGCAAATTTTATTCAAATTTTTAGTAGCCGGATTAATTATTGCTTTGCATTGGTTTACTTTTTTTAGAGCCATTAAAGTGGCTAATGTTTCCATTACTTTAGCATGTCTTTCAACCGGAGCTTTCTTTGCCTCATTAATTGAGCCCTTGTTTTTTGGAAAAAAGATTGTATGGTATGAAATTTTCTTTGGATTAATTGTTATTGCTGGACTTACAATCATATTTAATGTTGAAACTAATTATGTTGAAGGCATTATACTGGCATTAATTTCTGCCTTTCTATCGGCTTCATTCGCGGTAATCAATAGTAAATTTGTAAAAGAGTATGAACCTACAATTATTTCATTTTATGAATTAGCAGGAGGCGTTTTGTTCTTTTCTATTTCATTGCTTTTTACCAATAGTTTTTCGGCAGAATTTTTTCAACTCAGCACTTCAGATATTGTTTATTTATTCATTTTAAGTTCTGTTTGCACAGCCTATGCATTTATTGCTTCTACAGCGGTTATGAAATATTTAAGTCCTTATACTGTAATGCTTACCATTAACTTAGAGCCTATTTATGGTATTATTTTGGCCTATTTTATTTTTCAAGATAAAGAACAAATGTCGCCCTTATTTTATATTGGCGCACTCATTATTTTAGCAACCGTAATTGCAAACGGAATTGTAAAAAGTTATAAAAAAAATCACAACTAATTAAAGATAAGTTTAGAATGTCAATTGAAAATTTTATCTTTGTCAGATTAAAAACCAAACCCTAATAAACCGATTATGGAATATTTAGATTTTGAATTACCAATTAAAGAACTTGAAGATCAGTTAGATAAATGTCAAATCATTGGTCAAGAATCAGATGTTGATGTATCTACTACGTGCAAGCAAATTGAGAAAAAACTAGAAGAAACTAAGCGAAAAATATATAAAAATTTAACCGCTTGGCAACGAGTTCAGCTTTCTAGACACCCAAATAGGCCATATACACTAGAACATATTACAAATTTAACAAATGGTACTTTTTTAGAACTCTTTGGAGATAGAAGTTTTAAAGACGATAAAGCAATGATAGGTGGCTTAGGTCAAGTAGACGGACAATCGTATATGATTATCGGTCAGCAAAAAGGGATCAATACAAAAATGCGTCAGTACCGTAACTTTGGGATGGCAAATCCAGAAGGCTACAGAAAAGCGCTTCGCTTAATGAAAATGGCAGAAAAATTTGGTATTCCGGTATTAACACTAGTTGATACTCCGGGTGCTTATCCAGGATTAGAAGCCGAAGAACGAGGACAAGGGGAAGCTATTGCACGCAATATTTTTGAAATGATTCGTTTAAAAACACCTATCATTACGGTAATTATTGGAGAAGGTGCTTCCGGTGGAGCGTTAGGAATTGGAGTGGGAGACAGAGTATTTATGTTAGAAAACACTTGGTATTCAGTTATATCACCTGAATCTTGCTCTTCCATTTTATGGAGAAGTTGGGAATTTAAAGAACAAGCTGCAGAAGCATTAAAACTGACTTCTTTTGACATGAAAAAAAATAAGTTAATAGATGATATTATTCCTGAGCCACTTGGTGGAGCGCATTATGATAAAGAAACTACTTTTAAAACTGTTGAACAATTCATTTCAAAGGCTTATAAAGAATTAAAAGATTTATCAACAACCGAATTAGTATCTCAACGTATGGATAAATATTGTAAGATGGGTGAATTCAAAGAGTAACCTTTAACTTTCATATTATAAGATTATCCGAAGCCATTAAGTTTCGGATTTTTTTTGCTTTATTAACAAAAATATTCAGTTATTAACAAGTGAGTATTGAGAACTCAAAATATTTTTTTGTAAAAATTGGTTAACTTCGCAATATGGAAAATATCAGAAATTTAAACCCACTAAAGGTAGATAAAACTACCATTATCAATTTAGAAAAAGGAAAACTACCTCCTCAAGCGTTAGACCTTGAAGAAGCAGTACTTGGCGCTATGATGATTGATAAAAAGGGTGTAGATGAGGTAATTGATATTTTACAGCCTGATGCCTTTTATAAAGAGGCTCATCAACATATATTTGAAGCCATTGTTCAGCTGTTTAATGAAACACAACCCATAGATTTATTGACGGTATCTTCTCAATTAAAGAAAAACGGAAAATTAGAATTATCTGGGGGCGATTATTATTTAATTCAGCTAACACAAAAAATATCATCTTCGGCACATATTGAGTTTCACTCGCGCATTATTTTACAGAAATTTATTCAACGAAGTTTAATTAAAATTTCAAGTGAAATCATAGAAGAATCCTATGATGAATCTACTGATGTATTTGATTTATTAGACAAAGCCGAATCTAAATTGTACGAAGTAACACAAGGAAATATCAAACGAAGTTCAGAAACTGCTCAGAGTTTAGTAATTCAGGCCAAAAAGCGTATTGAAGAAATAGCAGGAAAAGAAGGACTAAGTGGAGTTGCGACAGGTTTTCATAACTTGGATAAATTAACTTCTGGTTGGCAACCTTCTGATTTAATTATTATTGCTGCACGTCCAGGTATGGGTAAAACGGCTTTTGTATTATCTATGGCTCGAAATATGGCAGTGGATTATGGTCATCCGGTTGCATTATTTTCCTTAGAGATGTCATCTGTTCAGTTAATTACGCGTTTAATTTCATCGGAAACAGGATTATCATCCGAAAAATTGCGTACTGGAAAATTAGAAAAACACGAGTGGGAACAGCTTTCTATCAAAGTAAAAGATTTAGAAAAAGCACCTTTATATATCGATGATACCCCTTCGCTTTCCATTTTTGATTTACGAGCAAAATCAAGACGTTTGGCCTCACAATATGGCATAAAAATGATTGTGGTAGATTACTTACAATTAATGACTGCTGGTGGAAATGGAAAAGGTGGCGGAAATAGAGAACAAGAAATTTCAACCATTTCACGAAATTTAAAGGCATTAGCAAAAGAATTAAATGTGCCAGTTATTGCACTTTCCCAATTATCGCGTGCTGTAGAAACAAGGGGTTCGAGTAAAAGACCATTACTTTCCGACCTTCGTGAATCGGGAGCGATTGAACAAGATGCCGATATTGTATCGTTTATTTATCGTCCTGAGTACTATAAAATTGATGAATGGGATGATGAAGAGCGTTCTCCTACTCAAGGTCAAGCCGAATTCATAGTTGCCAAACACAGAAATGGTGGTTTAGATGAAATCCGATTAAAATTTGTGGGTAATTTAGGGAAATTTGAAAACTTAGACGATTTTAGTTCGCCTTTTGATGCGTTACCTTCTAAAATGAATTTAGACGATAGTAATCCATTCATTACACCTAATTTACCAACTCCTAATGAAGCTTTTGGCAGCACCATGAATACATTTGAGGAAGATGATTCGGATGTTCCATTCTAATCTATTTACCCTATGAAAAAATGGTTGTTTCGTAATTTTGTCTTATTCTGTTTACTCTGCTTTAGCATCAATGCAAAAGCTGCTTTTATTTTGTTGCCTATGGAAGTAGAAACGCAGCAAAATCATTTAAAAGCCTACGGAATTACTTATTGGGCATTGGATAAAAGCTATAAAGTAAGTTGGTTACTCAATTACAGAGGCGGTTCTTTTTTGTTACCCGATGCACCAGAAATTAGAAAGGAATGCCAGGTTAGAGGAGTTACTTTTGAAGTACTTTCTGATGCAGCTACCAATACAATTTTGGAAGAAATTAGTGCGCCTTCTCAAAATATGGAAACGGTGGTGTTAGAAAAAGCCCCTAAAATAGCGGTGTATACACCAAAAGGAAAACAACCTTGGGACGACGCCGTTACAATGGTGTTAACCTATGCTGAAATTCCGTATACCGAAATTTATGATGAGGAAGTGTTGTCCGATCAATTATTGTTATACGATTGGTTGCATTTGCATCACGAAGATTTTACGGGTCAGTATGGAAAGTTTTTTGGAAATTATAAAAATGCGCCTTGGTATATCCAACAAAAAGCGGATGCAGAGGCTTTAGCAAAGAAGTTAGGATATAGTAAGGTTTCGGAAGAAAAATTAGCGGTTGCAAAAAAGATTAGAGATTTTGTAATTGGTGGTGGCTTTATGTTTGCCATGTGTTCGGCTACCGATAGTTTTGATATAGCGCTTTCCGCCGAAGGAGTTGATATTTGCGAACCCATGTTTGATGGCGATGATTCGGATGCAAATTATCAATCGGCTATTGATTTTACTTCCACTTTTGCATTCAAAAATTATAAATTGGAGCGCCAACCTATAGTATATGAGTTTTCCGATATCGATACAACTGAAGAACACGGAAAAGGTGTTTTTACTATGGATAAAGATTACTTTACTTTAATGGAATATTCGGCAAAATGGGATCCAATTCCGACAATGTTGTGTCAAAATCACACGCAGTTAATTAAAGGCTTTATGGGACAAACCACTGCTTTTAGTGCTGAAAAAATTAAATCGAATGTTTTGGTAATGGGCGAATGCAAAATAAATGGTGAAGCACGTTATATTCATGGCACCAAAGGAAAAGGCATGTTTACCTTTTATGGCGGTCACGATCCTGAAGATTACCAACATAGAGTAGGTGATGCGCCAACGGTTTTAGACTTGCATCCAAATTCGCCAGGTTATCGCTTGATTTTGAACAATGTGTTGTTTCCAGCGGCGAGAAAGAAAAAGTTGAAAACTTAATTACAAATATCTTCAATAATTTTTAGGTGATGACTCGTGTGTAATGCTAATAATTTTTCAGTCGTTTTTTTATTTAAGTTTCCAAAATAAGGATGAAAAAAATAACAATTTTCATTCATATCTTCCCAATTTTCAAGATTTTGACATACTTTTTCAAAATGGAGTTGTAATGATTCTTTTGAAATTTCTCCTTCGGGTTGAACAACTTTTGGTGCTCTTGCTTTTCCTCTAGGTATTTTATGCAACACATCCAAAATCAAAAACCGATTCAACTTAAACTTCCATTGATAAACACTTGGATCCGATTTTTTACAAGCGGTTATAATTTGGTCAATGGTTTTTAAGCTATGTTCTAAATGCCAACCAACACTACTTTTTGATACAACTGTATTCATGCGATTATAATCATCAAATTTTGAAGCTAAAACAGTTAGAAGAGAATCAATTGTGTTCATGGTGTTTTAATACGATTGGGTTAAACATATTTCAGTTCCAAATATAAGTTTTTTATTATATTTTGGAAACAAAAAACCCCGATAAATCGGGGTTTTCTATATAAGTAAGATAAACTGAGTTAGACGTAATTATTTAATTTTGTTAACAACAGCTGTGAAAGCAGCTGGGTGATTCATTGCTAAATCGGCAAGAACTTTACGGTTCAATTCGATGTTATTAGCTTTTACTTTACCCATAAATTGAGAATAACTCATACCATGTAAACGTGCACCAGCATTGATACGCGTAATCCATAAAGCACGGAAATTTCTTTTATTTTGTTTTCTATCACGG
>CAISYO010000255.1 GCA_903889745.1 uncultured Bacteroidota bacterium
AAACCTGTGCGAAGTATCTTCTTTAAAAGATGAGGAATTGGACGTAATAGGCGAACTCATTTCCAACATGTATGGTGCACTCGAAGTGAACCAACTCATTAAAAATGGTGCCGATAAAAAAACCGCCCTCAACGATTTCATGAAGCGGGTGTTAGGCTCCATTGATAAATAATTTTAAAACGCTCAAGAAATTGAGCGTTTTTTTATTTATAATATTTACTTTTCAACCAAAACGCCACATTAACTAAAATTATCAAAGCCGGTACTTCTACCAAAGGTCCGATAACACCCGCAAATGCTTGTCCGCTATTAATTCCGAAAACACCGATTGAAACTGCGATGGCTAGCTCAAAATTGTTTCCCGAAGCTGTAAACGATAATGCTACAGCATCTTTATAATTGGCACCAATTTTCTTCGCTACAAAAAACATCAAGAAAAACATGATGGCAAAGAAAATGACTAAGGGTAAGGCGATTTTCAATACATCGAGTGGTAAATCTACAATCATCTCCCCTTTCAAACTGAACATCACCACAATGGTGAACAACAAAGCGATCAATGTGATGGGCGACACAAACGGAATAAATTGTTGGTTGAAAAATTTATCACCCAAATACTTTTTAATCATATACCGACTCACAACCGCCAATGCAAATGGAATTCCGAGATAAACGCCAACTGTTGTTGCGATTTCGGCAATGGTAATATTCAATTCCAAACCTTTTATTCCGAATAATGGCAACATAACTTCCAAATAAAAATAGGCATACAAACTGAAGAAAAATACTTGTAACAAACTATTTATTCCGATTAAACCAGCAGTTAATTCGCGGTTTCCTTCGGCGAGTTCGTTCCAAACAATAACCATGGCGATGCAAGGTGCAATTCCGATGATGATTAAACCCGTCATGTATTCAGGATAGTCTCTTAAAAAGAACGTCGCCAATAAAAACATTAAAAACGGTCCAAAAATCCAAGTGATGAAAAAAGAAGCCGATAACAACTTGGGCTTTTCAAACATTTGCGGCACTTTTGAAAAATCAATTTTAGTCAACGGCGGATACATCATTAAAATCAATCCAATAGCCAAAGGAACATTGGTCGTTCCCGAAGAAAAAGAATTGATAAAATCGGCTGAATTTGGTATAAAATAACCAATAGAAACGCCAAGTAACATCGCTAAGAAAATCCAAAGCGTTAAAAATCGGTCTAAAAATCCTAATCGTTTCTTCATATTTATTTAATTTGGGAAAATACAAAATAGAGTTCGCTCGCAATTTGCAAACTGCGTTCGGCATATTTTTCGTTCATTACTTCGGTGCCATCAAAGGCTTTTGGATCATCATATTTTATTGGAAATATTGCTTCAGCACCAAAAACCATTGGACAACCTTCGTCGGCATTACTACACGTCATGATGGCTGCAAAATTACTTTTCGGATTAAAAGCATCGAAATACGTTTTCGAAAAACCAATAATCGGATGTTGATTATCATCAAATTTCACGGCATACACCGGATTTTGTTCTTGACTTAATTGCTGAATTTGAAATCCTTGATTTACTAATGTTTCAGCTACTTTTGGAAACAGAGCTGTCGCTTCCGTTCCTCCAGAATAGCAAAAAACATTTTTAATTCCGAAATGAAACGCCATCGTTTGTGACCATATTTGTGACAAATGACTTCTTCTGGAATTGTGCGTACAAATGAAGTTCAATCGGATTTCTTCGTTTGCATTGACTTTGTTTTGAATGTAATCTGCTAATGGTTTTAAAACTACTTTTCGCTCTTCTGAAACAGAAATTTCAGCAATAGATTGAATAGTTTTTGATAAATTTTCGAACATATTTTGATTTTTTTTTAACCACAAAGACACTAAGAAGGCACAATGGGCACAATTTTTTTTAACTTTTTACTGTAAATTTCTCTGTGGAACTTCGTGAAAACTTTGAGAAACTTTGTGCTACACTATTAACAACAACCCGAATCAGGCGTACAACCCGATGATTCTTTAGGTTTCCAAGCACCCGTTACTGGTTCCATTTTATCAGCTGGAATTCCACAATGATCTTGCGCTAAACAAGTAGTTTGTTTCGGAGTCAATTGAAAAATACCATTTTGAAACTCAAGACCAAATTTTCCAATAGTTTGCGCATCTTGGTATTCTACTTCCAATTCTAAATCAGCACTTTGAAATAATTTTTCAGAAGCATTGATGTTTTTATGCACTTTCTCAGAAGTTAATCGGTGGTCCAAATCGCCCGCAAACCAAACCTGAAAAGTGATTGATTTTTCTTCACGAACCACATTCCCGCAATCAATAAAGTTTTTGGTTAGTAAACCCATTTCGGTAATATGAAAATGAGGCGGTACAAAAGTGCCATTGGGCAACTGAATGGTAAATTCTTTGATTGAATCAATACTTGAGATAAATTGTGATAGTTTCATATTTTTAAAGTAATTAAAAAATTATATAGATATGTTAGCAACATTTGTTTTTGAGCTTATGGCGAATTAATCCAAAGTGATTTTCTATTTTATCAATCGTATCTGGATTAATGCAATAGCAAATGGCGGTTCCTTCGATAGTTCCTTTAATGATATTCGCATTTTTCAATGCCGCTAAGTGTTGCGAAATGGTGGGTTGTGCTAAAGGTAATTCGTTTACAATATCGCCACAAATACACGAATCTACTGAAAGCAAGTAATCTACAATGGCTATTCGCGCAGGATGTGATAACGCTTTAAACAACGTTGCCATTTCGTTTTGTGCTATTGAAAATGAATCTGATTTTGATGCGCCCATATTTTTATAATTATTATATTGCAATATTACGATAAACAAATATATTATACAATAAAAAAACCCGAAATTTCTTTCGGGTTTTAAATTATGTAGAATTGAAGAGATTATTTACCTCCTTTGTCCATTTTAGCTTTTAATTCAGCAAGAATATCGTTATTATCTCCTAATGTAGAAGTTTGAGCAGGAGCTGAAGCATTTTCAGTTGCTTTTTTAACGTTTTTCTCTTCTTCTTCTCTGAAGATAGCTGTATGAGAAGCTACTACTCTTTTAAATTCTTTATTGAACTCAATAACTTTAAAGTCAGCAGTATCTCCTTTTTTCAATTTTTTACCGTCTTCTTTTTCTAAGTGACGTGTAGGAATAAACGCAACGATATCATCACCAAATTCTACAGTAGCCCCTTTGTCAACGATTTCAGAAATTGCTCCGTTGTGGATGGTTCCAACAGCGAATGCATCTTCATATTTATCCCATGGATTAGCAGTAGTTTGTTTGTGACCTAAAGATAATTTACGTCCGTCAACATCTAATTCTAATACCACTACGTCTAATTTTTCACCTACGTTGATAAATTCTGATGGGTGTTTGATTTTCTTAGTCCAAGATAAATCAGAAATATAAACTAAACCGTCGATACCTTCTTCTAACTCTACGAAAATTCCGAAGTTAGTAAAGTTTCTTACGATACCAGTGTGTTTAGAACCTACTGGGTATTTAGCAGTAATATCAGTCCATGGATCTTGTGTCATTTGTTTGATACCTAAAGACATTTTTCTTTCGTCTCTATCTAACGTTAACACAACAGCTTCAACTACATCACCAATTTTCATAAAATCTTGTGCACTTCTTAAATGCGTAGACCAAGACATTTCTGAAACGTGGATTAATCCTTCTACACCTTCAGCTACTTCGATAAACGCACCATAATCAGCTAAAACAACAACTTTTCCTTTGATTTTATCACCTACTTTTAATTCAGTTCCTAAAGCATCCCAAGGATGAGCATTTAATTGTTTTAAACCTAATTGGATTCTTGTTTTCTCATCATCAAAATCAAGAATTACAACGTTTAATTTTTGATCCAATTCAAGAACTTCGCTTGGGTGATTAATTCTTGACCAAGATAAGTCAGTAATATGGATTAATCCATCTACTCCACCTAAGTCAATAAACACACCATAAGAAGTAATGTTTTTAACTACACCTTCTAATACTTGTCCTTTTTCTAATTGACCAATAATTTCTTTTTTCTGTACTTCAATATCAGCTTCAATAAGCGCTTTGTGAGATACTACTACGTTTTTGAATTCGTGGTTAATTTTAACTACTTTGAATTCCATAGTTTTGTTCACGTATTGATCGTAATCACGGATAGGTTTCACATCAATTTGTGATCCTGGTAAGAATGCTTCAATTCCGAAAACATCAACAATCATACCACCTTTAGTTCTACATTTAACGAAACCATTAACGATTTCTCCAGTTTCATTAGCAGAAATAACTCTATCCCATGCTTTAATTGTTCTTGCTTTTCTGTGCGATAATACTAATTGACCTGTTTTGTCCTCACGAACATCAATTAATACTTCTACTTTGTCACCCACTTTTAAGTTTGGGTTGTAACGAAATTCGTTTAATGAAATAACACCTTCCGATTTAGCGTTGATATCAACGATGGCATCTCTATCAGTAATTCTAACTACCACTCCTTCTACCACTTCTTCTTGATCTGTAGCGATGAATGTTTTAGTTACTAATTCTTCGAATTCCTGTAAGTTTTTTTCATCTACTGGATCAATTCCTTCTTGAAAATTGTGCCAATTAAAATTTGCTAAAAACTCTTCTTGTGTTTTGTTAATTTCAGACATGCTGATTAAAAATTTGTATGCTGTGCTTCTTGAGTTTCTTTATGGGATAGAAAACTACAACAGTATTTTACATAAATGATTGATACCTAATGGAAACTCTACTCCGCCAAAAGGTGTGCAAAGATACTATTTTTTGTTTATTTACAAAATTTTATCTACTTCTTTTAGCCTTCATTGGTCTCAAAATTTTTCAAACTAACTAATTTTAAATACCTTTGTCAAAATTAACATACTAAGAAATGAAAAAAATAACCTTATTTGTTGCTACAGCTACTTTGTTGTTTTCGTGCAACAACTTAAAAGACAACGAGTTTTTAATTGCCGGAACTGCTGAAGGCGTAGAAAATGGAAAAAAAGTGTTTATTGAAACGCAAACCGAAACAGGATTTATTGCCAAAGACACTGCAGTAATTGAAAATGGAAAGTTTGAATTAAAAGGAATCACTGAAGAAATTGATTTAGGATTTGTTCGAATTGAAGACGAAAACATCAACTTACCTCTGATTTTAGAAGAAGGAAAAATCACAGTAAATATCAAAACAGATTCCATTCAAAACTCATCAATAGGTGGAACGGATAACAATGAAAAATTTCAATCGTTCAACGAGGAATCAAAAGTAATTGCCATAAAGAAAGGAAAATTTGAAAAAGCAAATATTGAGCGTATTACGGCTGCAAAAAAAGCAAATGATACTACTACTGTAAATCAAATCATGAAAGAATACAGTGTTTTTCAAGAAGATTTGAATAAAGTTTCGATGAACTTCATAAAGAAAAATCCTGATGCCTATCTATCGGTATTACTATTAGAAAACTTCTTAATGAGACAAAATTTACCAATGGATGAAATTAAAGGTTATTTCAATAAATTGGATAAAAGCTTATTAAATACAAAAAGTGCTAAAAACATCAAAAAAATGTTGGATGCCATGAATGGTGAAGCTGCTGCTAAAATAGAAGTAGGAAGCAAAGCACCTGATTTTGCAGCAAACAATCCAGAAGGAAAGAAAATTTCATTAGCTGAGTCTTTAGGAAAAGTTACCATTATTGATTTTTGGGCTTCTTGGTGCGGACCATGTAGAGCCGAAAATCCAAATGTTGTTGCTTTATATAAAGAATTACACGCTAAAGGATTGAATATTATTGGAGTTTCTTTAGATAAAGATGGGGCAAAATGGAAAGAAGCTATTGCAAAAGACGGATTGGTATGGCCACAAATTTCAAATCTTAAATATTGGGACGAACCCATAGCAAAACAATATAATGTAGAATCAATACCAGCTACATTTATTTTAGATGCTAGCGGAACAATTGTTGCTAAAGATTTAAGAGGTGCAGAATTAAAAGCTAAAGTTACCGAACTATTAAACGCTAAATAATCGTTTAAGTGTTAAAAATATAAAATCTCCTTCGGGAGATTTTTTTATGCTTTTCATTTACAGAAAGCCCTGAAACATTACGAAACAATAGCTAAGAAATATGATAAATGGATTGGTTTTCATGTTATTCAACCAGATATTAATTTGATAAAGGAGAAAGTAACTAAGGGCTATAACTTTATTGCCTTCAGTTTAGACGTTTTATTTTTAGGTTCAAAAATTAGAGAACAATTATCTGCATTAGTTTTAAAATAATAAATTTATGAAAATTATTGGAATTATTCCCGCTAGACTTGCATCTAGTAGATTGCCACAAAAACCCTTAGCTAATATTTTAGGTATGCCGATGATTGGGCATGTTTATCATCGTTCTAAATTGTGTAATAGTTTAGATGAAGTTTATGTAGCAACATGTGATAAAGAAATATATGAATATATAAATTCTATTGGAGGTAAAGCTGTAATGACTTCTGATAAGCACGAGAGAGCATCAGACAGGACAGCAGAAGCCTTATTAAAGATCGAATTAGAAACTAATTCTACAATTGATATAGTTGTGATGATTCAAGGAGATGAGCC